>CALGTJ010000053.1 GCA_937901435.1 uncultured Rhodobacter sp.
ACCTTGAGCAGACCATCCTGCGCTATGTCACGCTCTACAATCAGCAGCTTCCGCAGGCAGCATTGGCCTCAAGGACTCCCTTGCAGGCGATGAAAGACTGGCACAAACTCAGACCTGAGCTGTTCAAAAAACAGCCATACTACCTCACGGGATGTGACACGTAGATACTGACCGCTCAGAAAGAAAGTCATAGAACATCTACATTTCATGAACCTTTAACCGGGCGGCTGTCTGTGTCGTGTCCAATGGCAGGCCGCCAAGGCGCCATTCGCCGCGTATTGGGCTGAGATCCGCCAAAGGCGGATCAGGCCATGATCAACGTCGGTGATTTAGCCGTCACGCCAAACTACCAACTCGCCCATCTGACGATGGTAGAATGCGATCTTTTTGCAGGTCGGATTGCGCAGGCGCGTCATCGTCTCGAGACGCAAATTGAGATGGATATTGTCTTGCCGCAATATCACTTCTTCCAGACGCTTTATGCCCTGATCGCGCTCCTTGCGAACGATATGAGCGCCGCAAGGCACCGTGCATTCGAGGCGTTCGAAGTCGCACCTTGGTCGGATTGGGGCATCCTTGTCATGGCCGTGGTTCACGGGAAGGAGGTCCGGACGATCTCGCAGGGGATGGAAGCAAGGATCGCCAGATGCTCTCTGAATGCCCGTCACTTTTGCGACTTGCCGATCCGTGACGACGCTCTTGTTGGGAGGCTTGTATCGCTTGCTGAAGGGGCGGGCCCATAAGCCGGCCCAACGCGGCCCTTCGAAATCCGAAGTCGAACGGCATCTTTGTTCAACAGGCTGATGGTAAGCCCTGATCAAGAACGCGCAGCCGTGGCGAAAGTCGGGACTGCGCGCAGCAATTGCAAGAACGCGACCCATCGTTCGATTTTGGGGCAGGGCCTAAGTGCCCAGGAAACCTATCTTTTGTCGAGAAAGCTGCAAGCCTCAAGGATCGTTTCTGCAAGCCCGTCAAAGAACTGCGGCGAAGTCACATCAATCAACCCTGTGGCCACGTCGTCCGAACCGGCGGTCACATCGGTGGCCTTCTTTACGACGATCCGTGTGCTCTTGTTGTTTAGCAGTTCACGATGGCTCGCGCCTGTCCCATGTTTCAAAACATTGATCGCCAAATAGTACTGGTGAAGCCGATCTGCGAGGTCGGCCTGCCCGGCCGCCAAAAGCGCCTCTTTTACTTTGCGCGACAGCGGGCCGCGTTTGAAATGGTGCTGCATCCGCGCTTCGAACACGGCGAAAATATCGACAGCGGCCAGTTCAATGGCGACGGTTTCGGATGCGATCTCTTTCGTCAGTTCGTCTGACAGGGTTTGGCCTTCCGACTGGTTCAGAATTTCCGTCATCCGATCTCGGGATGTTTTTGCGGTGGTCTGTGCCGCGCGGACAAGTTCCGGTAGGGGGAGTGAGGCTGCCATTATTCGTCCTTCCAAGCGTTGCGACACCCATAAGCTAAAAGTGCGCCAATGACAGGGCCGATTGGGGTCATAGGCTCTCGTTCGCTGGGGAGTAGCTGCATCACAGCGAAATCCCTGCTTTGCCTTTGGCACCTAAAAATGTGCGACCTTGCTGCCTTTGGAAGCGCTACCATCTTGGCCATCGTCACGCCACTGATCGGTTGGGAAAGCCTTGTGCGGCTGGGCAACCCGGTTCCGATCAGCTTTGACAAAGCGACACTTGTGGCTGTCCTTGGTCAGATCGTGAACCTTGTGACCGCGTGGCTGCATGTCCTCGCTTCTGGAGAGTTCGCACAGTAGACCCTCGATAGTCCGAAATGTGGCACGATGCACGAATGGCCGGTCTGGGACGGCAAGGCAACGCCCCCGCCGCGCCCGAAACGGTGGCCGAGGCATCTGGAACGCCGCCACTGAGACCGGCGACCGCCTGCGTTTCCGCGCGGTCGAGGATGCGGTGCGTCTGTTGGACGAGCGCAGGAGCCGGGATGACGCGTGTTTCATCGAAGGCCTCAACAAAATGATGCGTGACTGAGGCGATACAGGCACTTGTCAGCTAGAGGCAGGATAACGTGGCACAAAGAAGCTGTGCAGAAACGACATCTTGCAACGATACAGCGGTCTTTTCTGACTGGAACACAATAATGACCGCGAAACTCTGGCGCAACTCAAGGCTTGAACCGCCACATTCGCGAAAGAGGCGCAGACCGCATGAAGTGATGGAGTGTGGCCATGCCTGCATGAGCGATTAGATAGACCCAAACGAGGTTCGCCCAAGCGGAATGAACCGTCATTGCCAAGGAACCGTCAGGTTCGGGCGACTGAATACCTATCCAGACTTGCGCCGCGTATACACCTCCGCTCACCGTCATCGCCGTCATGAGAAGAAGGCCGAGGCCATGCACAGCGGATGCAAGCGTAACGGCTTCTTCATAATCAGGAAGGCGGCTCCGCAAGGCAATGCGCAGGTGATTGGACAGATCCGCGATGACCGCCTAGCGACGCGCGGCAGAAAGCCACGGAAACAGAGCACCATACGGTGTTCCATGTTTGCGGAAGGTCAGCGCCAGCCAGAACAATAGTGCGAAAGTCAGTGCCGCAAATCCGGCATAGCGGTGGATCTGAAAGATGGCATCGCCCATCGATGTTTCGGATGGGCCTTGCATGATCAGACCGCTGGCAATCTGGGTGCAGATGGACAGGGCAAGGCCGGCATGGACCAGACGGGAGGAAAGCGCATGGTGATCGGCCTGAGGGGTTTCGAACGCGAGTGACATTTGCGGGTGTGCCTTGTGAACGGGATACACCCTTCATATGGCTGGTTCGGTGGTACTTGGTGTTGCCGCATCCTTGCGTTTTTGCAAGAACCGCTGGCGTCGCCGTGGTTTGCGCGAACAGGATGGACGATTTCAGTCCGGGTGCGTTGTGCTTCGAGCACAAGTTTGGTGTGATGATGATCGGCGATGGCCGCGACAAGACTAAGCCCCAGTCCGGTTCCGGGCACCGACCGGCTGGTATCGAGACGAACGAAACGCTCCAGCACCCGCGTGCGATCGGCTTCGGGTATACCGGGGCCATCGTCGAAGACCGCAAGAAACGGATGTTCGCCGCGCATGCCGACAGTGATGCGGATAACGGCGGGGGGCGGACAATGCTCGACGGCATTGACCACGAGGTTGGTTAAGGCTGCAGGTCGCTGTTGCCTTAGCCAACAAATGGGGGCCGGTAGGTCAGATCGGTTTTCCAAGGACTTACTAATTCGTGGGAACCAGTGGCTCGGAGAATTAACGACTTTCAGATAGCGTTTCCAAAGGGTAGGCGCGTGCCGAACACCCATTATCTCAAACGTATCGGAGCGCAAAATGGCCGGGCGGAACTTTCAATTTTTGCGAGCTGCCGCACCCATCCTACTTGGCATCATGCTGTTTGCGCTGGGCCTTTACGCGCTCTACCACCTCCTGAAACCCGTTAATCCGGCCGATGTGGCGGCCCAGATCAAGGCGACGCCAGTGAACGCTCTGGCTGCTGCCTTGGGGGCCACGGTGGTCGGCTATGTTGCGCTGATCTTTTATGACTGGTTTGGACTACGCTTTATTGGAAAGCGATTGGACCGTGGGATCGTCGCGCTTGGCGGTTTCCTTGGTTATGCGTTCGGCAACACGATTGGTGTCAGTGTCGTGTCCGGAGGGGCGGTGCGCTACCGGATCTACTCGGCCGTAGGTCTGAACGCGTTTGAGGTGGCAGCGATTTCGGGCTATATCGCCGTCGCCCTGGGGACTGGCCTCACCATCGTTGGCGTGGGCGCACTCGCTGTGCATCCGGGCGCGGTCGGTGTCTATCTGCCCTATACTTCAGGCACAATTCAGATTGTCGCTGCCGCTATCGTGGGGCTATCGATTGTGGCGATCGGCTGGATCTCTGCGTCCCAGCGCGCCCTGAGCATTCGCGGTCACGAATTGCGCCTTCCGCCGCCCGGCGACCTTGGCGGGCAGCTTTTTGTCGCCCTGATCGATATCGCCGCGGCGTCTTTCGCGCTTTGGGTGCTGCTTCCTGCGGGCAAGCCTGATTATGCGACTTTCGTTGCCGTCTACGCCGCCGCCACAATGATCGGTGTGCTTAGCCATGTTCCTGGCGGGATCGGGGTGTTCGAGACGGTTGTCATCAGCACGCTTCCGGCCGCGGTATCGGTCGCGGATGCCGCCGCAGCGCTGCTGCTATTCCGGCTCGTCTATTACCTTGTGCCCTTTGCGCTCGCGTTTCTGCTGGTTGCGTTGAACGAAATCCGGCTGGCCAGCGGCCTTGGCAGTCGCCTTCTTGCACGTGCGCCGGCTCTGCAACCGGCGTTTGGTACTCTGCACGGGTTTTCCCCCGGTCTCGTCGGTGCTGTCGTCTTTGGGTTCGGGGTCTGGCTGCTGCTTGTCACGATGTTGCCCTCGGTTCGCATCGGAGCCATCGCCGAAAGGGATTTTGTCGGCGCGCTCGTGTTGGAAGGCGGGACCATCGCATCGGCAGTGGCCGGCGTCGCCTTGATAATCGTGTCACACGGCCTGGCGCGTCGGGTTTCTTCGGCGTGGTGGTTCGCCATCGGCGCGCTGCTGACGGGTGCTGTCGCGTCACTTCTCAACGATTTCGGTTTCCAGAATGCGGCGTTCCTCGGAACAGGCGCACTCCTGCTGCTACCCTTTAGGGAAGCCTTCGATCGACCTGGCCTACTGACCGCTGGCGTTTTCGACGTGCGTTGGTTTGCTACGGTGATTGGTGTCGGTATGGCTGCTGCCGCGTTCTTCTTTTTCGTCCACAAAGCCGTGCCATATTCGAATGACCTGTGGTCGGAGTTCTCGCGCAACTCGAATACGCCCCGCGCACTGAGGGCGGCGCTGGCGGCAACGGCGCTCCTGTTCCTTTTCGCGGTCTACCTCCTCATACGGCCGATCCGAAAAAAGCTTCCCGAGGATGCAAATCCGGAAACGATCCTGCAAGCCGCTGCGCTTTGCGCTGAGGCGGGAGATCCGCAAGCATGGCTAAGCCAGACTGGTGACAAGCGGTTCCTGTTTTCCGAAACGGACAGAGCGTTCATCATGTATGCCGTTCGAGGCCCATCATGGGTTGCGCTTGGAGACCCGGTTGGTGACCCGACCGAATTCGAGGCGCTCGTATGGTCTTTCGCCGATCAAGCTGCCCGGTCCAATGCACGCCCGGTTTTCTATGAAGTCAGCGCACGTCACCTGGCTCTTTGGGTGGAGCTTGGTCTGACACTCCACAAGGTTGGCGAGGAAGCTGTGGTCTGCTTGCCTGACTTCAGCCTTGCGGGAGGGCGGTTCAAGACCATGCGTGCGGCGCTGAACAAGCGCCAGCGGGATGGATATGAATGCGTCGTGCTGCCCCCGCCACATGATCCAGCTCTGATTGCCGAATTGCGCAATATCTCGGACGCCTGGCTTGGCGGCAAGACCGGACGGGAGAAGGGCTTTTCGGTCGGGCGCTTCGATCCCGACTACCTTGCGTTTTCCGACATCTCTGTTGTGCGAAAAGATGGACGCATCGTCGCCTTCGCAAACATCCTGACGTCGTCCGCCGGACAGCATGTTGCGATCGATCTGATGCGATATTTTCCGAACGAAGCCTCGGGCCTGATGGAGTACATGTTTCTCAGCTTGATCGAGCACTATAAGGCGCAGGGGGCGGAAGAACTAAGCCTCGGGACGGCCCCCCTCTCGGGGCTCTCCGAGCGATCGGTCGCAAAGTCGTGGAACAGGTT
>CALGTJ010000054.1 GCA_937901435.1 uncultured Rhodobacter sp.
GGGCCTTGCTCTGGTCGAAAACGCCTGCGAAATTGCGGCGATGGATAGCACAATCGCCTCAAAGACCTATTACCGCCTCTGGCGGATCGCGCGACGCCTTTGGGTGCGGGCCGCGCTGATCTCGACGCTGGCCGCGCCAGCCGCCCTTTCGGCCAGTTCTATGGCGTGGTTGGTGCCAGAGAGCCTGTCCAACGTGGCCTCGGCCGACACCTTGTCCAGCCTGCTCGAAGTGTTGGCCTCGTCGATGCTGGCGGTGACGATCTTTTCGCTGTCCGTGATCATTTCGGCCCGCCAATCGGCCTCGTCGCAGGTCACGCCGCGCAGTCACCAGATCCTGATGGAAGACCGCACCACGCAGAACGTACTGGCGACCTTCCTCGGGTCCTTCATCTATTCATTGGCCGGGATTATCGTCCTTGGCACCGGCCTGTACGAGGGCGCGGCGGTTACGGTGATGCTGGGCTTTACGCTGGTGGTCATCGCGCTGGTCGTGATCGCAATCCTGCGTTGGATCGATCATCTTGCAGAACTTGGCTCTGTTTCGGCCACGACTGGCAAGATCGAACGCGCAGCGGCTGTCGCGCTGGATGCCCGCCAAAAGCTACCCTGTCTTGGCGCGCGCCCGCTGACCTGCGGTCAGCTGGAGGTGCCTGAACGGGCAGAGAACCTGCGGGCGTGGGAAACCGGATATGTGCAACATATCGACCTCAAGGCGCTGTCCAAACTGGCGGTGTCCTGTGATTGCAACATTTACGTGGTGGTGCAGCCGGGGGAGTTGGTCAGTCCGGGCGAAATTCTGGTCTATTTCACAGCGGATCTGGACGAAGAAAGCCTGAAAAGGGCCTTTACCCTCGCAGATCGGCGCGTGTTCGAACAAGACCCCCGCTTTGGAGTCATTGTGCTGTCAGAGATCGCGCAACGGGCGCTGTCACCCGGCGTCAATGATCCCGGAACGGCAATCGATGTGCTGACCCGTCTGGCGCGGGTGCTGGGCAGATACCGCGACGAGGCGGACCCGGCCCGCAAGGTGCGCCTGCCACGGGTCTGGATGTCAGCGGTGACGGCGGATGAATTGGTGCGTGACGCGTTCGATCCGATCGCGCGCGACGGGGCGGGTTCGGTCGAGGTGCAGATCCGCCTGCAAAAAACGCTTGGGCTGCTGTCAGACAGCGGTGACAACACAATGACAAAAGCCGCCCGCGCCGCCTCTGCCCGTGCGTTGGAGATGGCTTTGCCTGCCTTGCAGCTAGAGGAACATCGCGAGCGCATCACAGCTCTGGCCGCGTAGGTTTGAGTGGGGCAGCCCCCCAGACCAATGTGAAAGCTGGGGGGGCAGCCCCCCAGACCCCCCCCAGCCCCCCAGACCCCCCGGAGTATTTTCACCAAGATGAAAGGGACGCTGAGGTAAAAGAGATTTACCTCGCGCCCTTATGGATTGTTACTCTGCCGCTTCGAGGTAATCCTCTAACGGGGGGCAGGTGCAGACCAGATGACGGTCGCCATAGACGTTGTCGACGCGATTGACCGGCGGCCAGTATTTGTCGACGCGGAAGGCACCTTTGGGGTAGCAGCCCTGTTCGCGCGTGTAGGGTCTGTCCCAGTCGCCCACCAGATCCTCGACCGTGTGTGGCGCGTTTTTCAGCGGGTTGTTCTCGGCGTCGATTTCGCCTGTCTCAACGGCGCGGATTTCTTCGCGGATCGCGAGCATGGCGTTGATAAAGCGGTCGAGTTCGGCCTTGGTTTCAGATTCTGTAGGTTCGACCATCAAGGTGCCAGCCACCGGCCAGCTCATCGTTGGCGCGTGAAAGCCGTTGTCGATCAGGCGCTTGGCGATGTCATCGACGGTGATATGGGCGCTGTCCGCGAAAGGGCGGGTGTCCAGGATACATTCATGGGCGACACGGCCATTGCGGCCCTTGAACAAGACTTCATAGGCCCCCTCCAGCCGTTTGGCGATGTAATTGCCGTTGAGTATTGCCACTTTGGTGGCTTGGGTCAGGCCCTCTCCGCCCATCATCAGGCAATAGGCCCAACTGATCGGCAAGATTGCGGCAGAGCCATAGGGCGCGGCAGAGACAGGCCCCTCGGTGCCGCCGGTTTCGGGATGGCCGGGCAGATGCGGGGCAAGATGCGCCTTGACGCCGATCGGGCCCATGCCGGGGCCGCCGCCGCCGTGGGGGATGCAGAAGGTCTTGTGCAGGTTCAGGTGGCTGACATCGCCACCGATGTCGCCGGGGCGGCACAGGCCGACCATGGCGTTCATATTCGCGCCGTCGATATAGACCTGCCCGCCGTGCTTGTGCGTGATCTCGCAGACCTCGCGCACGGTTTCCTCGAACACGCCGTGGGTCGAGGGATAGGTGATCATGCAGGCGGCCAGACGGTCGCCCGCCGCCTCTGCCTTGGCGCGGAAATCATCCAGATCAATGTCGCCATTGGCGGCGGATTTGGTCACCACCACATCCATCCCCGCCATCTGCGCGCTGGCCGGGTTGGTGCCATGGGCCGAAACCGGGATCAGGCAGATCTTGCGGTCCGGATCGTTGTTGGCACGGTGATAGGCAGCAATCGTCAAGAGGCCCGCATATTCGCCCTGCGCGCCTGAATTGGGCTGCAATGACATGGCGTCATATCCGGTGATCTCGCAGAGCTTGGCACTAAGATCGTCGAGCATCTCGTGATAGCCCTCGACCTGATTGCGCGGTGCAAAGGGGTGGATATTGGCGAACTCTGGCCATGTGATCGGCATCATCTCGGCGGCGGCGTTCAGCTTCATCGTGCAGGATCCAAGCGGGATCATCGCGCGGTCCAGCGCCAGATCGCGATCCGCCAAGCGACGCATATAGCGCATCATTTCGGTCTCGGCGCGGTTCATGTGGAACACAGGGTGCGTCAGGAAATCCGAGGTGCGGTGCAGGGTCTCTGGCACGCGGTATTCCTGCGTCAGCCCGGCCTTGCGGTCGTGAATGCCAAAACTGTCCCAGAGGCGTTCGATGGTTTCGGGGCGCGTGCTCTCATCAAGGGTGATGCCCAGCCGGGTCTTGCCGACCACGCGCAGGTTGATGCGGTGCCGCGCAGCCTCGGCAAGGATTGCGCCTTGCAGGGGGCCCACCTCGACCGTGATCGTGTCAAAGAAGGACTCTGGCAGGACGGTGAACCCGGCTTCCTCTAGCCCTCGGGCGACGCGCACGGTTTTGCGATGCACACGCTGGGCGATGGCGCGCAGGCCCTCGGGACCGTGGAACACCGCGTAGAACGAGGCCATCACCGCCAGCAGCGCCTGCGCGGTGCAGACGTTCGAGGTGGCTTTTTCGCGGCGGATATGCTGTTCGCGGGTTTGCAGGCTGAGGCGATAGGCCTTGTTTCCGCGCGCATCAATCGACACGCCGACGATACGGCCGGGCATCGCGCGTTTATGGGCATCATGGCAGGCCATATAGGCGGCATGCGGCCCGCCAAAGCCCATGGGGACGCCAAAGCGTTGGGTCGAGCCGACGGCGATATCGGCCCCCATCGCGCCGGGTTCCTTGAGCAGGGCCAGCGCCAGAGGGTCTGCGATGACGATGCCGAGCGCCTTCATGGCGTGCAGGGCGGCGATCTGGTTGGTGAAATCCATCAGCCCGCCATGGGTGCCGGGATACTGAAAGATCCCACCAAACAGCCCTTCGGTCGGCAGGTCGCGCGGATCGCCCACGATGACCTCGATCCCCAAGGGTGCCGCGCGTGTCTGGATTACGGCGATGTTCTGTGGGTGGCAGTTTTCATCGACGAAAAAGCCGAGGGCCTTGGATTTAGACACACGTTGCGCCATCGCCATGGCTTCGGCGGCGGCGGTGGATTCGTCCAATAGCGAGGCATTGGCGATATCAAGCCCGGTGAGATCGCAGACCATCGTCTGATAGTTCAAAAGCGCCTCTAGCCGACCTTGTGAAATCTCGGGCTGATAGGGCGTGTAGGCCGTATACCATGCGGGGTTTTCCAGTATATTGCGCTGGATCGCGGGTGGGGTGATCGTGCCGTGATAGCCCTGACCGATCATCGACGAGAACACCTGATTCTTCTTGGCCACCTGCCGCATATGCCAGAGCAACTGCCGCTCTGACTTGGGTTTGCCGAAATCCAGCGGCTTGGCTTGCCGGATCGAGGCGGGGACAGTTTGCTCGATCAACTCATCGAGGGTTTTCACGCCCAGAACCTCCAGCATCTCGGCCATTTCGCGGGGCGAGGGGCCGATGTGGCGCAGATTGGCAAAGTCATAGGGGCGGTATTCGGTGGGCGTGAAGGGCATGAACTGTCTCCGCGATGTGTCGGGATGAGCGAATGGCAAGCGCGCGGGGGGGCGCGCTTGAAAAGGGTGTTGTGAAAAGGGGCTTAGCCGATGAACGACTTGTAAGCAGCTTCGTCCATCATATCGTCGAGCACCGACAGATTCTCGACCTTCATCTTGAAGAACCACGCGTCGCCCATGGGGTCTTCGTTCACCAGACCGGGGGTGGCGACGATGGCGTCATTAACCTCGACGATTTCGCCATCCAAGGGGGCCAAAATGTCAGAGGCGGCCTTGACCGACTCGATCACCGCAACTTCGTCATCCTTGACCACCTCGGTGCCGGGCTCTGGCAATTCGACAAAGACGACATCACCCAACTGCTCGCTTGCGTGCTCTGTGATGCCAACCACAACCAGATCACCCTCGATCAGCAGCCACTCATGTTCTTCGGTAAATTTCATATTTTCGTCTCCAGTCTAGCGTTTGTAGGTCGAGGGCCGGAACGGCATCTCTGTCACAGTGGCAGGCAGGCGCTTGCCGCGCACCTCACCGTAAATTGTTGTGCGGGGGCCGGCTTGCGCAGTTGCGACATAGCCCATCGACATGGGGGCCTCTATGCTGGGGCCAAACGCGCCAGAGGTCACAACTCCGATGGCCTCGCCACCCTCAGCCTGCGCGTAAAGCTGCGTGCCCGCCCGCATTGGCGCGCGTCCGTCCGGCAATAATCCAACGCGGCGGCGCGTGGCCACGGTGTTGAACTGCTCCAGA
>CALGTJ010000055.1 GCA_937901435.1 uncultured Rhodobacter sp.
ACGACATCAAGCCTGACATCATAACCATCGCCAAGGGGCTGACGTCGGCCTATGCGCCATTGTCCGGCTCGGTTGTGGGCGACAAGATCTGGAAAGTTCTGGAACAGGGCACCGACGAGTTTGGCCCCATCGGCCACGGCTGGACCTATTCGGCGCATCCGATTTGTGCCGCTGCCGGGGTTGCGAACCTGAAACTGCTGGACGCGTTGAACCTTGTGCAGAACGCGGGCGAGATGGGCACCTATTTCAAGGCGGCACTGGTCGAGGCGGTCGGTGATCACGCCCATGTGGGCGAGGTGCGCGGCGAGGGGTTGATGTGCGCGGTCGAGTTTGTCGAGGACCGCGACAGCCGCACGTTCTTTGAGCCAAGCCAGAGCACAGGCGCGAAACTGGCCGCCGCCATGCGCAGCCGGGGCGTCATCAGCCGGGCCATGCCGCAGGGCGATATCCTTGGGTTTGCGCCGCCGTTTTGCCTGACGCAGGACGAGGCGGATGAGGTCGCGGGCAAGCTGAAGGATTCGGTGGCCGAAGTTCTGGGCTAAGGTGTGTTTTTGGTGATCCGGGTCTGCTGATTGGCCCGGATCACGCGCCACGGCGTTGCGGTCTGATCCGGCCAGATCACCCGCACTTCTGCCTCTGACGCGGTGCCAAGGCCAAAGTGCAGCGGCGCGGCCTGGCCGCTGACGTGCCCGCCTCCGATGGTCAGTTCTTTGGTTTGCACGCGCCCGCCGATACGCAGCTCGACAAAGGCCCCCACAGCGCGCGGGTTTGCGCCGTTCTGGTGCAGGTCGAGCGCCAGCCAGTTGCCGCTGTCCTGCGTCGCATTCTGCCAGATCTCCAACGGCGCACGACGGTTAATGACGACAATATCCAGCAGGCCGTCGTTGTTTAGGTCCACCAGACCCGCCCCCCGCCCGCGCGCCGTTGTGGCAATTCCCGCCACATCGCCCTTTTCCTCGAATGTGCCATCGCCGCTCTGCATCAGCAGGTTGTTGGGGTCCTCCATCGCCATGCCCGGCATCTGGTCCACATTGCCCTTGGCGATGAACAGATCGACCAGCCCGTCATTGTCCATATCGCCAAATTCTGCGTGCCAGCCGGTCGAGGGCCGCCCGTCGCCCGGCAGATAGGGTTTATGCGCGAAGGTGCCGGTGGCATAGGGCACGGTGGCGAAGCCCGCGCCGGTGTTTGCCATCAGCATCTGGTCGCCCATCGAGGTCAGCATCACATCGGGCAGGCCATCGCCGGTCACATCCTGACTGGCGATCCCCATCCCCCAGAGGCGCAGCGAGGCCCAGCCCTCTGCCGCGCCCCATTCCTTTACCGGATCCAGCGACCACATCTGTTCATACCCGTCGCGCACATAATACTGCCGGTCGTTCGAGACACGCAGCAGCGGGTGGCCATCGCGCCGCCAGTCAGAAAACAGCATCGAGAGGGGGCAAAAGCCGGGATCCAGCGATAGAGGCGCGCCATAGGTGGCGCCCTCGGGCCGGATCAGCCAATTGGTGTCGCAGGTGCCAAACGGACCCTTGGGATCGGTGGCATCCACATAGTTGCCGATTGCCAACGTTGGCAGGGTTTGCCCCGGCTCCCAAAGGGCGGAAAACGCCGTCGACCAGCGTTCGTCCTGCGGCAGGGTCAGGGCGGCGGTGGCGTCCTCGAAATGGCAGTCACTGGTGCCACGCAACAATTGGTTCGCGCCATTGCGCAGCACCATCAGGTCCATCACCCCGTCGCTGTCGATGTCCAGCGGATAGGCCCCCGTGGTGTCGAGAATCGTAGGGGTCTTCCCGACTTTGAACGCAAGCGCGCCGTCCGGTTCCGAGATATTGACCAGCAGACTGGCTGGACGATCACCCCCGGCGGCAAAGAGGTCAATCCGCCCATCCCCGTTGCAATCAAAGAGCGCGACACCACCGCCCACGAAATGCTCCCACCCGCCGGCATAGATGTGCTCTATGGGCAGATCGCCGGAACGGTCGATGAACTGCGGCTCGGCCAGAGCCATGCCGGATGTCAGCAGGAATGCGCTAAGCACACCCAGTTTCAGGGAGAATCCGGTTTGGTGAGACCAGGCAAAGCGTCGGGCCTCACATGCGCCGCGTGAGCCGAGAGAATCGATTAAATGGGCGCAAGACATTGTCAACATTCCTTTTGGCGCAGCGGTGTGATCGGCGGTTGTTGGCAGGCTAGAGGCTGATAAATTGGGCATTGGATCAGAAATTGACCCGATAACCCGCGCCTTGGCAATCGGAAACTTAATTTAATTTAGTTGACAAAATAAAACGATCCCTGTCTTATTTTCGCGTTGGCGAAGACCGCCATAGCGGCTGGTATCGCCGTGACTTTTGGGAGGATATTCTATGAAAAAAACAATGCTTCTTGCGACAGCGATGACTGTCGCTACCTTCAGTGCCGCCTTTGCTGGCAGCCATGGCATCAGCGTTGGCGTCAGCTGGTCCGATTTTCAGGAAGAGCGCTGGAAGACCGACGAAGCCGCGATCTTGAGCGCGCTTGAGGCCGCTGGTGCCACCTACCTGTCCGCAGACGCGCAGTCCTCTGCGACCAAACAGTTGGCCGATGTGGAAAGCCTGATCACGCAGGGCGTCGATGCTCTGATCATTCTGGCACAAGACGGCGGCGCGATTGGCCCCGCTCTGGACGCGGCTGCCGCAGCTGGCATTCCTGTGATCGGCTATGACCGCCTGATCGAAGATCCCCGCGCCTTTTATCTGACCTTTGACAACGTCGAAGTGGGCCGGATGCAGGCCGCTGCTGTGTTCGCGCTGCAGCCAGAAGGCAACTACGTCATGATCAAGGGCTCGCCAACCGATCCTAACTCTGACTTCCTGCGCGGCGGTCAGCAAGAAGTGCTGCAGGCGGCAATCGATGCCGGTGACATCACCATTGTGGGCGAAACCTACACAGATGGCTGGCAGCCTGCCAACGCACAGCGCAACATGGAGCAGATCCTGACCCAGACCAACAACGAAGTTGACGCGGTCATTTCCTCCAACGACGGCATGGCCGGTGGCGTTGTTGCCGCTCTGGCGGCACAGGGCATGGACGGTATCCCCGTCTCTGGTCAGGACGGCGATCATGCTGCGCTGAACCGCGTCGCCATGGGCACACAGACCGTTTCGGTTTGGAAAGATAGCCGCGAACTGGGCCGAAATGCCGGTGAGATCGCTGTTGCTCTGGCCGGTGGCACGGCTTTGGCGGACATCGAAGGTGCGGCAACCTTTACTTCGCCCGGTGGCGTTGATGTCAGCTCTATGCTGCTGGCCCCTCTGCCAATCACCAAAGACAACCTGAACCTCGTTCTGGAAGCTGGCTGGATCTCCAAGGACGTTCTGTGTCAGGGCGTCTCGGGCGTTGCTGTCTGCGAATAAGCGGATCTGACGACGACAGGCCCCATCTGCCGTGGCGGGTGGGGCCTTTTTTACCAACGGATCTCGCAAGAAGATCCGAGGTCAGGTGACTGGCCAGTTCTCTGGGAGGGGAGCCGATGTCCAACGGATTTGGGAAAATAATCAAAACAATGCAGATCGACAAGCGATTGCTGGGCATGGTTGGTGCCTTTGTTCTGATCGCATTGGTCTTTCACATTGCCACGGGCGGCACATTTCTGACGCCGCGCAACCTGTTTAACCTGACGCTGCAAACCGCCTCTGTCGCGGTGATGGCGACGGGCATGGTGTTTGTTATCGTCACGCGCAATATCGACCTGTCGATTGGCTCGCTGTTGGGCATGGTGGGCATGGTCATGGGCGTCATTCAGGCGCAGATCCTGCCGGATATCTTTGGCTTTGGCAGCCCCGCGATCTGGGTCATCACCGTTACGGTCGGCGTTCTGATGGGGGCCGCGATTGGTGGTCTGCAAGGCTGGCTGATCGGCTATCTGGCCATCCCGTCGTTTATCGTCACGCTTGGCGGTCTGCTGATCTGGCGCGGCGGCGCGTGGTGGGTGTCCAAGGGCACGACGATTTCCCCGCTTGATCCAAGTTTTGTGATGCTGGGCGGGGCCACGGGCACCATCGGTGTGACAGCCAGCTGGATCCTCGCGCTTGTCGGCTCTGCCTTGACGGTCTTTTTCCTGATCAACACGCGGCGCAGCTACATTTCACATAACTTCGCGGTCAAGCCGCTTTGGGCGGAATATGCGCTGGGCGCGGTCCTTGTGGGGGCAATCTGCGGGATCACGGCGATCATGAACGCCTATCTGGTGCCCTCGCGTATCCTGGAACGCCGCTTCAAGGCCGGGGGACTGGAAATGCCCGAGGGTTATACAGAGGCCTATGGCTTTCCCATCTCGGTGCTGATTGTGCTGGCGGTGGCCATTGCCATGACGGTGATCGCCAAGAAAACCCGCTTTGGTCGCTATATCTTTGCCATGGGCGGCAACCCTGATGCGGCAGAGCTGTCGGGCATCAACACGCGCCTGCTGACGGTCAAGGTCTTTGCCCTGATGGGCGCTCTGACCGCCATTGCTGGCGTTATCGCGTCGGCGCGTCTTGGCTCCGCCGGCAGCTCACTGGGCGAGTTGGACGAGTTGCGCGTGATCGCAGCGGCGGTCATCGGGGGCACGGCGCTGGCCGGTGGGGTCGGCACGATCTATGGCGCGATCCTTGGCGCCTTCATCATGCAAGCGCTGGTGTCTGGCATGGGCATGGTCGGCGTCGACAGCCCCTTGCAGAACATGATCGTGGGGGGCGTTCTGATCCTCGCGGTCTGGATCGACATCCTCTATCGCCGTAGAACGGGAGAACGCTGATGACCACGCCTCTTTTGGAAATGCGCAATATTTCGATCAATTTCGGCGGGATCAAAGCGGTGGACGACGTGTCCATCGACGTGATGCCGGGCGAAGTCGTGGGCCTGTTGGGCCACAACGGCGCAGGCAAATCCACCCTGATCAAGATCCTCGCCGGGGCCTATCAAAAGGACAGCGGCGAAATCTATGTGGATGGCAAAAAGGTCGACATCCGCAGCCCGCGTGATGCGCGCAAATACAACATCGAGACCATCTATCAGACTCTCGCCCTGTCGGACAATCTGGACGCGGCCAGCAACCTGTTTCTGGGGCGCGAGATCACAACCCGCTTTGGTCTGGTTGATGACACCAAGATGGAGGCGGAATCGCGCAAGATCATGGCGCGGCTCAACCCCAACTTTCAACGCTTTTCAGAGCCGGTGCGCTCGCTGTCCGGTGGTCAGCGCCAGTCGGTCGCCATCGCGCGCGCCGTCTATTTCAACGCGCGCATCCTGATCATGGACGAACCCACTGCGGCCTTGGGTGTGCATGAAACGGCCATGGTCGCGGATCTGATCAAGGAACTGAAGGCGCAGGGCCTCGGCATCTTCCTGATCAGCCATGACACCCGCGAAATGATGGATCTTTGCGACCGTGTTTCCGTGATGAAAAACGGTCAACTGATCGGCACAGAGAGGATCGAGGATGTCACCGAAGACGATATCCTGTCGATGATCATCATGGGCAAAAACCCCAAGCGGGATGCAGCATAAAAGCGCCTGCACAAAAAAAGGCGGCTGATCCCCAAACGACCCGCCGCCTTTTATCTTCATCTGGCCCAAAATACCTCGGGGGTCCGGGGGCAGAGCCCCCGGTTCGTCGGATTTGCTTTGCAAATTCGACGAAAACCCTCGCTACACAAACCTGTTCACATAATTTTCCAGGATTTCCTGCCGTCCGGACTTTGGCTGCGGATTTATCGCCTCGCTTAGCACCCGCGCCTGAATGCTGTCCAGATCGCTGTCCAGCATCGCCTTGGCACTGTCGCTCTGCCACCCGGCATAGCGCGCGCTTAAAGCCTCTTCCAACCCGCCATCCTCGATCATCGCCGCCGCTGCCTTCAGCCCGCGCGCGCAGATGTCCATGGCCCCCACATGGCCTGCAATCAGATCTTCGGCATCCAGCGATTGACGGCGTAGCTTGGCGTCAAAGTTTGTGCCCCCCGTGCCCAGACCGCCCGCCTTGAGGATATGGTAATAGGCCAGCGCCACCTCGGGCACGTTGTTTGGGAATTGATCCGTGTCCCAGCCCGACTGATAATCGTTGCGGTTCATGTCGATCGAGCCCAGCATCCCCTCGGCCGCGGCCACGGCGATCTCATGCTCGAATGAATGCCCGGCAAGGATCGCGTGACCCTGTTCGAGGTTCAGTTTGACCTCGCCTTCCAGCCCGTATTTGCGCAGAAACCCGATGCAGGTTGCGGCGTCGAAATCATACTGGTGCTTTGACGGCTCCTGCGGCTTTGGCTCGACCAGAATTGTGCCCGCAAAGCCGATCTTGTGCTTGTAATCGACGACCATATTCAGAAAGCGGCCCATATGGTCAAACTCGGCCCCAAGGTCGGTGTTCAGCAGCGTCTCATAGCCCTCGCGCCCGCCCCACAAGACATAGTTCTGACCGCCCAGCTTGTGCGTGGCGTCGATGCATCCTTTTACCGTGGCGGCGGCAAAGGCAAAGACATCCGGGTCCGGATTGGTCGACGCACCCGACATCCAGCGGCGGTGGCTGAACATATTGGCCGTCCCCCAGAGACAGCCGATCTCACGCCCCTGCATCTTTTCACCCATATAGTCTGTGATCTCGTCGAGCGTCGCCAGATTATCGGCAAAATTGCCCTGCTCGGGGCGGATGTCGGCGTCATGCCAGCAGAAGTACGGCACGTTCAGGATATCGAACATCTCGAACGCCACGTCGGCCTTGAGTTTGGCGCGGCCCATATCGTCCTGAGGATGCCACGGGCGTTCAAAGGTCTGCCCGCCAAAGGGATCCTGACCTTCCCATGCAAAGCTGTGCCACCAGGCCACGGCAAAGCGCAGATGCTCTGCCATGGTCTTGCCCAGGATCATTTCTGTGGGGTCATAATGGCGATAGGCCATCGGGTCGGCGCTGTCGGCCCCTTCAAACTTTACCGGAGCGATGCCGTCAAAAAAACCAGTGCTCATCTGTGACGTCTTTCTTTTTTCTGTGTCCGTTGGCCGCATGACTGCGACTTGGGTGGTGCCCGTGAGGATCCGCAAAAACCCTTCCGTAGGCTGGAGGCGGGGACTGAATAAAGCGATAGCTTAATATATTTTATCTGTCAAAATAACTCGAAATGACAGGTTCGATGAATCATAATCCCAAAGCCCCTGCGGCGCAGTCCCTGACCCGTGCTGTCAAGCCAGCCAAGCCTTCCTCCCCGGGCGGGATGGTCGCGTCGTCCGGAGACGCGCGCAGCGCGGGGCGGTTGCTGGTGTTGATCGCGATCCGCCGGGCCGGGCAGATCGCGCGGATCGATATTTCCAAACAGACCGGCTTTAGCCCCGCCACGGTCACCGCCATCACCGCCGACTTGCTGGCCGCGGGCGCGATAGAGCCGATCACACCCGATGACGTGCCGATTGGCGCCAAACGGGGCCGTCCGCGCGAGGCGTTGAAATTGCGCGGCGCGTTCAAGCTGATCGCAGGGCTAAATGTGGCGGCGCGCGGGATCACGGTTTTGCTGACGGATTTTGAGGGGCATCAGATTGGTGAGTTCGACTATCCTCTGCCTGCGATCCGGTCGAGCGCTGAGGTTCTGGCCGAGAATATTCTGGCAGCGGTGCGCGGGGCTTGTGCGCATTATGAGCGAAATATCGACGATATTTCGGGGATAGGGATCGGACTTGCGGGGCAGGTGGATGGCAAGCGGGGCTTTGTCCATTGGTCCTCGTCCCTCACAGAGCGGAACGTCGATCTGGGGTCTGTGCTGGGCCGTCTGGCACCCTTTCCGGTGTTCATCGAGAATGACGCCAATCTTGTCGCCAAGGCAGAGCATTTGTTCGGCGAGGGGCGGAATTTCGAGAATTTCGTCGTGGTCACGATAGAGCATGGCATCGGGATGGGCATCGTCATCGGCGGCAAGCTGTATCGGGGCAGTCGCGGCTGCGGGGCGGAGTTTGGCCACATCAAGGTGAATGCGGATGGGGCGTTGTGCCAATGCGGTCAACGGGGCTGTTTAGAGGCCTATGCCGGGGAATATGCCCTCTTGCGCGCGGCCAATGAGGCGGGCGAGACGCCCTATGCCAGCATCGCGGCGCTTGGTCATGCAGAGCAGGACGGCGATCCGATGGCACGCGCCGTGTTTGATCAGGCGCGCAGATTGTTTGCGATGGGGCTGGCCAATCTGGTAAATATCTTTGATCCCGAGCGGCTGATCATCGCCAGCCGCAATACCTCTGCGCATCCTTTGTGCGCGCCCAGTATGCTGGCGGAGGTCGCGCAACTGGTGATGCAGGTTGACGCGCCGATGCCGGAAATCCGCGTGCATGGCTGGGGCGATTTGATGTGGGCCAAGGGCGCTGCGGCCTTTGGGATCGAGCAGATTTCAGAGCTTTGTGTGAATGAGATCGGAAAGTAGGTCTCTTTTAGGGTCCATTTGTTGTGCAAGATGGACAGGCTTGAGGGGCCAGCCCCTCCAGACCTCCCCGGAGTATTTTTGCCAAGATGAACGAGGGGTTCGGCGTCAGCCTTGTGCGGCTTTCAGTGCGGGATAAAGCGCGCGGTAGGTTTGGTAGCGCGCCTCGTAACGTTCCGTCAGATCTGCGCGGGGGGCGATGGTATCGGCGATCTTTGGCGGGGTCATGATGTCGGCCAGCCTGGCGGAGGTGCTGGCGGCAATGCCGAGGCAGGCGGCCCCAAGGGCGGCCCCGAACTCGCCGTCTGCTGGGATCGAAAGGGGCATGCCAAGGGTGCTGGCGAGGGTTTCCAGCCAGTAATGCGAGCGTGCGCCACCGCCCATGGCGATAACCGAGGTCAGGGTGGTCCCCGTGCCGCTGAGTGCGCCAAGGCAGTCGCGCAGGGCAAAGCTGACGCCTTCGATCACGGCTTGGGTCATATCGGTGGCACTGTGCGCCACGTCGAGGCCGATAAAGCCGCCGCGCAGTGTGGCGTCGTTATGGGGTGTGCGCTCGCCGGACAGATAGGGCAGAAACATCAGGTTTGAGGGGCCAGAGATCGTTTCGGGCAGTTGGTTGATCAGGGTGACCGGGTCTTGCCCAAGGGTGCGCGACAGCCAGTTGAGGCAATCGGTGGCCGCCAAGATCACGCCCATCTGATACCAGCGACCGGGCACCGCGTGGCAAAAAGTATGCACGGCAGAAGCCGCGTCGGGCGCATAGCTGTCCTTTGCGGCCAGCAGCACGCCCGAGGTGCCCAGCGAAACAAAGCCCTGACCTTCGGAAAAACAGCCAGCCCCACAGGCGGCGGCGGCGTTGTCGCCGGCACCCCCTGCAACGACGACCGGGTTTTGCAGGCCCCAGCGGGCGCGCAGGGTTTCGCGCATCTCGCCGCTGGCGGCGCTGCCCTCGACCAGCGACGGCATCTGATCGCGGCGCATGTGGCCCGTGGCAAGCGCCTGCGCCGACCAGTCGCGCGCGCCTACATCCAGCCAAGAGGTGCCCGCACTGTCAGACATATCGCCCACATGGCTCCCGGTCAGCCAGAGGCGCAGATAATCTTTTGGCAGCAGAACCTTGGCGATCTTGGCAAAGAGGGCAGGTTCATGGGTTTCCAGCCAAAGCAGCTTGGGCGCGGTGAAGCCGGGAAAGACGATGTTGCCGGTGATCGCATGCATGTCGGGCTGGGCGTCCAGCCACGCGGCCTCGTGCGCGGCACGGGTGTCGTTCCAAAGGATGCAGGGACGCAGCACGGTGTCATCCGCGTCGATCAGGGTCGCGCCGTGCATATGCCCGCTGAGGCCGATCCCGCGTAGATCGCTGAATGCATGGGGGGCCTGCGCGCTGAGGTCGTCAAAGGCCGTCTCGCAGGCGGTGATCCAATCGGCGGGGTTTTGTTCGGACCAACCAGTTTGGGGATGCGGGTTGGGATAGCTATGCTCTGCCGTGGCGATCACGGTGCCGGTTTCATCGGTCAAAATCGCCTTAAGCCCCGAAGTGCCAAGATCCAAGCCAAGATACATATCGCGCGTCCCTGTTCTGAGGTGCCGGACCCTAATGTGCGATCGGTGCGGGCGTCAACGGGCCTTGCGGTCTGGCGGGGCGGGCCAATCGGGATCAGGGGCGATAATCTGGACCTGTTTACACGGCTTTGCGCTGTGTCGGGACAATGTCATCCTCTCCACGCCCCTGAACTGTGGCACCACATGGATGCGGAACTTTGCAATGAGGATGGTTAGGTTTCGCGCGCATCGCAAAGTGGCGGATACCCGAAAACCGCCCTTTGCATTATCCGACACAATCATGGCGGTGATGACGAGTTCTTAACACATTAATGTCATGAAGGGTCATGGATTTACGTGGGGTGGACAGATGCAAATATTAAGTAAGAGCGATGTGTATCACGCCAAGCGTGCGTGTTTGGTGGTAGAAGACAACAAGTTTGATCAAAAGCGGATTTCGCTCGCTTTGACACATTCCGGACCAAAACTGCAGCCATATTTTTCAAATACACTGCAAGAGGCTCGCGAGATGCTGGAAGCTTACGAATTTCACATGATCCTTTTAAACAACAATCTGCCCGACGGTATGGGTGCAGATTTTGCGTTGGAATTGGCCAACAACCCAAAACACCGCAAAAAACCGGTAGTCTTGTTTAGCGATTGGCCCTCGCCCTTTATGTGGGACAAAGCGCGTCAGGCAGGGGTCTGTTTTGTGCTGACCAAGTCAGTGTTTCATTTGGATCATGTGCAGAAAGCGATGGATCAGGCAAAGCTGCGTTTGCATTAAGGGGCGGGAAAAGCCATATGGCCACCTGTGCAAGCGGTCCGTGCAAACAGTCCGTGCACGCGGCGTCCCTTTTCGCGTTTCCGACCAGCCAAGAGATGCCAATCCCGCGAAACTCTGGGGTTTTGCGGGATTGGCGATGCGAAATGTCTGGTCGGTTGTCCTTGCCGCGTTAGATGATCTCATCCTCGTCAAACAGTGGTGCCTCTTCCAGTTGGGCTGTTAGATCGCCCAAGGCAGCTTCTGCCACATCCCCTGATTTCACGGCGGCGATGTGAAACAGGGCATCGCCCTCGTGCACAATCGGCATCATGGCCCGGCCAATGATAATGCCGTCATAGGGCGTCACGATTTCCACCTCTTCTTCGCCAAAGGGATCGGCGATTGCGGCAACCACATCGCCCACATTGACCACATCTCCCTCTGCCTTGAACATACGCAGCAATCCACCGCCAGAGGCGCGCAACCAATGACTATTGGCGCAGACCTGTGATTTTGCCTTGGGCTTGGCAATGCCCGCCTTGGGCAACATGTTCACGTCCTTCATCACCCTCAGAAGTCCGGCCAACCCGGCGCGCACCGACATCTCGTCAAACCGCATGCCTTCGCCTGCCTCATACAGCAGCACGTCAACCCCGATCTTTTTGGCCTCTTGGCGCAGGCTGCCATCCCGCAGGGCGCTGGTCAAAATCACAGGCGCGCCAAAAATATGCGCCAGCCGCATGGTCTCTCGGTTGTTGGCCGATACGCGCACCTGCGGCAGGTTGATCCGGTGAATGGCGGCAGAGTGCAGGTCGATCCCCAAAGAGCAGCGCGCGACGATCTCGTTCAGGAAAATATAGGCCAGCCGCGACCCCAAAGAGCCATGAGGCGAGCCGGGAAAACAACGGTTCAGGTCGCGCCTGTCGGGCAGATAGCGAGAGTGGTTGAGGAACCCAAAGGTGTTCACAATCGGGACAACGATCAGCGTGCCTCTCAATGAATTCAAGGGCTTGGCGCGCAGCAGGCGGCGCACGATTTCAACGCCAATCACTTCATCTCCGTGAATGCCGGCGCTGACAAAGATCGTCGGCCCCGCCAGCCGCCCGTGGATCACATGGGCAGAGATCGTGACGGGTGTGTGATCAGACAGGGTGCTGATCGGGATTTCGATGGTCTTGCGGGTGCCGGATGGAACCGTGGCCCCCGCAATTTCGAAAGCGGGTCGTGATTTCATCCCTTGCCTTTGGTTTTGGTCGCATTCGGTTTTGCGCTTTTCTCGATGTATTCGATGACCATGCCCGCAATATCCAGACCCGTCGCCTTTTCGACGCCTTCCAGACCGGGTGAAGAGTTCACCTCCATCACTACGGGTCCATGATTGGCGCGCAGCATGTCGACACCGCAGACGTTCAGGCCCATCGCCTTTGCAGACCGGATCGCGGTCGAGCGTTCCTCGGGCGAGAGTTTTACCAACTGTGCCGATCCGCCCCGGTGCAGGTTAGAGCGGAAATCGCCCTCGGCCCCGGTGCGTTTCATGGCGGCGACCACCTTTCCACCAATGACAATGGCGCGAATGTCGGTGCCGCCGGCCTCTTTGATAAATTCCTGCAACAGGATATTCACGCCCGCGCCGCGAAACGCCTCTACCACCGATTTGGCTGATCGGTTGGTGTCCGCCAGAACGACACCGATGCCTTGTGTGCCCTCCAGCAATTTTATCACCACGGGCGCGCCGCCCGCCAATTCCAGCACCTCTTCGGTCTGTTTGGGGTCATGGGCAAAGGTCGTCACCGGCAGGCCGATTCCATCGCGGGCCAGCAATTGCATCGAGCGCAGCTTGTCGCGCGACCGCCCGATACCGACGCTTTCATTCAGCGGATAGACACCCTGCATCTCGAACTGGCGCAGAACCGCCATCCCGTAAAACGTGATCGACGCGCCAATCCGTGGGATCACCGCATCATAGCCCTCCAGTTTTTCGCCGTTGTAATAAACCTCGGGGCGACGCGAGGCGATGTTCATGTAGCAGCGCAAAGTGTTAATGATATCAAGGGTATGGCCGCGTGTTTCGGCGGCTTCTTTCAGGCGCTTGTGCGAGTAGAGTTCCGGGTTACGGGCGAGCATAGCAATTTTCATAAAACTTATCCCTCAAAATCGGGTTGGGTGCTGACAAGGTAGGATTTACCCGGATGCACGGCGATGTTGTGATAGCGGAGCGCGCGGCGCCCCAGGATCAGCGGAAAGCGCATGGTCCCGCGATCGGTGAGTGAGATGTCGATTTTCCAACGCTGACCTGCCAAAATCATCGGCGTTCGGATCACGACGCGGGTTTCCGGGGTGCCGCTGGTATTTGTGATATCGCGCTTGGCAAAGACCGGGAATTCGCACAGACGGGATGGCTCATCGCCGATCTGGGGTGCCTCGAAACGGACCCATTTCTTGCGATCCCGTGTGAAGACCTCGATGCAATCTGCATGGAGGGCGGTGGTCTTTGCGCCGGTGTCTACTTTGACCGCGAAATCCGTCAGACCAAGGTCGGGAAGGCTGATGCATTCGTGCCATCCGATCACCAAAAGGGGCCGCGCGGTGGGCGGTGCGTCTGTGTTCATGTTCCAGATGTCCGTTGAAATGCGAAATCTCACATTAGTGGATTTATCGGCAAGTTACCAGCGATGCTTCGACTCCAGCGAGTCTGGAGGAGGGAAAGAGCTGAAAAGGGGCCGCATCTGTACGGCCCCCCCGATCCTGAATAACGTGTTGGTGACTGGTGGCTTTATTCGAACTCCACCAACAGATCCTTGGCGTCGATCTGCGCGCCCGGTGTGACATGCACCGCCTTGATCACGGCATCGCGGTCGGCGTGCATCCCGGTTTCCATCTTCATCGCCTCGATGGTCAGCAGCAGGTCGCCTGCCTTGACTTTTGCACCCACAATCGCAGCGACAGAAGCCACCACACCGGGCATCGGTGCGCCCAAATGGTTGGCATTGCCAAGCTCTGCCTTGGGTCGCACAGCAGAACTTGCCGTCGCCTTGCGATCCACCACCCGGACCACCCGAGGCTGGCCGTTCAGTTCAAAGAACACCCGCACAGAGCCGTCTTCATGCGGTTCGCCCACGGCCTGTAGCAGGATTTCCAGCGTTTTGCCGGGATCGATTTCTGCAGTGATCTCCTCGCCCGGTTCCATACCGTAAAAGAAGGTCTTGGTGGGAAGGGTCCGGACCGGCCCGTAGAGTTCGTTTCGGGTCCGGTAGTCTGTGAAGACTTTGGGGTACATGAAATACCCGTTCAGGTCCTCGTTGTCGATCTCAACGCCCAGCTCTTCGGCGACCGCTTTGCGTGTGGCCTCTATGTCCGCAGGGTCCAGCAACGATCCGGGGCGCACCGTGATAGGTTCTTCGCCCTTTAGCACCTTTTTGACGATGTCTTTGGGAAAGCCGCCATGGGCCTGACCTACATTTCCCTTCATCAGGTTGATCACGCTTTCGGGAAAGTTGACTTCGGTATCCGGATTCAACACATCCTCGCAACTTAGGCCCTGACTGACCATCATCAGGGTCAGATCGCCAACGGTTTTGGCAATCGGCGTCACTTTGATCACATCGCCGAACATCTGGTTCACATCAGCATAGGTCTTGGCAACCTCATGCCAGCGATCCTCCAGCCCCATGGAGCGCGCCTGCGCCTTGAGGTTGGTAAATTGCCCGCCCGGCATTTCGTGCAGGTACACCTCTGAACTCGGCGCTTGCAGCCCGCTTTCAAACGCCGCGTAATGGCCGCGCACGGCCTCCCAGTAGTTCGAGATCGTGCGGATTGCGCCAATATCGAGGCCCGTGTCCCGCTTTGATCCCTTCAACGCCTCAACCAATGTGCCCAAAGTCGCCTGTGATGTGTTGCCGCTCAGAGAATCCATCGCGCAATCGACCGCATCCACACCTGCATCTGCCGCCGCAAGGATCGTCGCACAAGCGATGCCAGCGGTGTCATGGGTATGCAGGTGGATCGGCAGACCGGTTTCTTCTTTCAGCGTCTTGACCAAGAGTCGCGCGGCCGCTGGTTTCAACAGGCCGCCCATGTCCTTGAGGCCAAGGATATGCGTGCCTGCGTCTTTCAACTCCTTCGCCATTTTTACATAGTATTTCAGGTCGTATTTGGCGCGATCCGGGTCCATCACATCGCCAGTGTAGCAGATAGATCCTTCCAGAACCTTACCGCTCTCGATGACGGCATCCATCGTTACGCGCATGTTTTCGACCCAGTTCAACGGATCAAAGACGCGGAACAGGTCGATACCCGTCTCGGCGGCTTGGGTGACAAAACTTTGCACCACATTGTCGGGGTAGTTCGTGTAGCCAACCCCATTCGAGCCGCGCAGCAGCATTTGGGTCATCAGATTGGGCATCGCCGCGCGCAGATCGCGCAGGCGTTGCCAGGGGCATTCCTGCAAGAACCGATAGGCCACGTCAAAGGTCGCGCCACCCCAGCATTCAACCGAGAAAAGCTGTGGTAAATCAGCGGCATAGTTCGGAGCGATGTTGATCATGTCGATCGAGCGCATCCGTGTGGCCAGCAAGGACTGGTGGCTGTCACGCATGGTGGTATCGGTGATCAAGAGGTGTTTGTGATCGGCCATCCAGTCGGCCACGGCCTGAGCGCCGAATTGTTCGAGAATCTGTTTGGTGCCAGCCGTGGCGCCATCTGCATTGGGCTTTGGGGCCTTGGGCAGGCGTAAATCATGGGGCGGGCGCACCCGGCCAAGGGTTTCGGGATGCCCATTTACGGTTATGTCACCAATATATGTCAGGATCTTCGTCGCCCGGTCACGCCGGATCTTGAAGTCGAAGAGTTCTGGCGTCTGGTCGATAAATTTCGTGTGATATTCGTAGTTTAGAAAGATCGGGTGGCGTAAAAGATTTTCGACAAAAGCGATGTTGGTGGACACGCCGCGAATGCGAAATTCGCGCAAAGCCCGGTCCATCCGCGCAATCGCCGCCTCTGGCGTGGGGGCCCAAGCGGTTACCTTTTCCAAGAGCGAGTCGTAATAGCGTGTGATGACAGCGCCGGAGTAGGCGGTGCCACCGTCAAGGCGGATGCCCATGCCTGTCGCGCCACGATATGCGGTGATGCGGCCATAATCGGGGATGAAATTGTTGCCAGGATCCTCGGTGGTGATGCGGCATTGGATCGCGTGGCCGTCCAGCTTCACGTCGTATTGACTGGCGGTGCCCGTCGCCTCGATCAGGGATTTGCCCTCGGCCAGCAAGATCTGGGCGCGCACGATGTCGATTCCGGTGACTTCCTCGGTGACGGTGTGTTCGACTTGAACGCGGGGGTTTACCTCGATGAAAAAGAACTCTCCGGTGTCCATATCCATCAGGAATTCGATGGTGCCCGCGCATTCGTAATCGACGGCCTCGGCAATCTTTTTGCCAAGATTGCAGATTTTTTCCCGTTGTGCACCAGATAGATAGGGGGCAGGGGCGCGCTCTACCACTTTTTGGTTGCGCCGCTGCACAGAGCAGTCCCGCTCCCAAAGGTGATAGATATTGCCTTGGTTGTCGCCGAGAATCTGCACCTCGACGTGGCGGGCGCGCAGGATCATTTTTTCAAGATACCCCTCGCCATTGCCAAACGCTGCCTCGGCTTCGCGTCGCCCTTCGCGGATCTTTTCCTCTAGCTCTTCGGGGCCATTGATTGGCCGCATGCCACGTCCGCCGCCGCCCCACGAGGCCTTGAGCATCAAAGGATAGCCGACTTCGGCGGCCTCTTTGGCGATCAGGTCCATATCCTCGCCAAGCACCTCGGTTGCCGGGATCACTGGTACGCCGGCTTTGATCGCTACTTTGCGGGCAGAGGCCTTGTCGCCAAGCGCGCGCATTGTATCGGCCTTCGGGCCGATGAATGTGATGCCCGCCTCGGTGCAAGCCTCTACAAAATCGGGATTTTCTGAGAGCAAACCGTAACCGGGATGGATCGCATCCGCACCGCACATCTTGGCGACGCGAATGATTTCCTCGATGCTGAGGTAGGCGGCGACCGGGCCGAGATCCTCACCGATCAGATAGGCCTCATCCGCTTTGAACCGGTGCAGGGAAAGCTTGTCTTCGCTGGCATAGACCGCCACGGTCCGTTTGCCCAATTCATTAGCGGCGCGCATCACCCGGATGGCGATCTCGCCGCGATTGGCAATCAGGATTTTCTTGAAGTCTGACATGTATATCGTCCCCGGAATGATGCAGGTGCAGCATTCGTGTACGGTGATTATGCAGACGCGTAAAGGCGGTGGCAACGATGCGAGGGCGCAATGGACGATGAACCTTGGGGAGTCTTACGCCCTTTGAATTGAATTTATTGGACTATTCATCTGGCACGACGGACATGTGTTTCAGATTGCCTAAACAGCAGTTGCCCTAAATTTGTGCAAATGCGCAGGGCATTGGGGTCTGACATGGTTGAATAGGGTGGGGGCTAGCCCCCATACCCCCAGAGTATTTTTGCCAAGATGAATATGGCAAGGAAACGGCCTAGAATTGCGGAAGCCTAGCGCAACCTAGCGGCTAATCCATCGTATCCGGCAAGCCCCATTTGTCCAAGATTCGATTTCAGGTCTTCGCGCAGGATATGTACCACATGGGCGGCACCAGCTGGGCCAAAGGCGGCAAGACCGTAGTGGAAGGCACGGCCGAGCATTACAAAATCGGCGCCCAAGGCGATGGCGCGAAGAATATCGAGGCCTCCAGAGATGCCGCTGTCAAAAATTAGCGGGTAATCCGGACCCACGGCGGCGCGGATACCAGGCAAGACCTCGATCGGGGCGGGCGCCGCATCGAATTGTCGGCCTGCATGGTTCGAGACCCATGCAGCATCCACACCTTCTTCGCGCAGTCGGACGGCGTCTTCCGGGACCAAAACGCCTTTCACGATCAGCGGGCCTTCCCATGCGTCGCGGATCCAGCGCAGATAGTCCCAATCTGGAGAGGTGCGGATCAGATAGCCCATGTGTTTGGTCGAGGTAGCAACGCTTGCCGCACCAGTATAACTTTCGATAAAGCGCATCCGCGGAAGGCCGTGCTGCATCGTGGCCATGGCCCAGGCAGGGCGCAGGGCGATTTGGCTAAGGATGCGCGGCGTTAGCTTCGGCGGCACACTCATCCCGCCTTTGCGCTGGCGCTCACGACGGCTTGCAACGGGCACATCGGCGGTCAGGATCAGCGTGTCAAAACCGGCATCCTTGATCCGTCCAAGCATATTCTTGCGAATTTCCGGATCACGGGGTGGATAAAGTTGAAACCAGCGCGCATCCCCGCAATGGGGGGCGATGGTTTCAGGCGTTTGAGTGGCCACTGTAGAGAGGCCGTAAGGTATGTTTTCGGCGCGACCCAGTTGCGCCAAGTTTTTTTCAGCCTCCGGCCACATCATCCCCGACATACCGACGGGTGCGATACCGAAAGGCAGGGGATAGTCGCGCCCCAAAAAGCTTTTGCTGAGATCGACGGTGACTTCGCCCGACAGAATCGCCGGATTGAACAAAATTTCGTCGAGCTTATCTCGGTTGCGCTGCAAAGCGGCCTCTTTGCCTGTGGCGCTATCAAGATAGTCCCAAACAAAGCGCGGAATCCGCCGACGGGCGCGATCGCGCAAGTCAGAGATTGACGGGTATGACTGATCTAGATCCATGTCGCATCTTTAGCAGGTTGGTTTGGAACGAAAAGATATGTTTTGAAAGATTTCTTCTATCCTCGGGATATCCTTTCCACTCAGTGGTTATGATCGCTGTGCACTTGTTGAGGATTACGTAAATATGTTGCGGAACAATTAAAGAACATAGCTTTTCATGCACTAAATCTCGCGTTAGACTGAAACGTATGAGCAGATTTGACGAAAACGATGCCTTTGAAGGCGCAGCAGCCCTGTCCCTGTCCGCGCGCGCAATGGCCGCGCGGCCTGCACCGTATATGGACGACCTCAATTCGGCGCAACGTAAGGCGGTCGAGGCGTTGGACGGGCCTGTTTTGATGCTGGCGGGTGCCGGCACCGGCAAGACTAAGGCACTGACCACACGGATTGCGCATTTGCTTAATTCCGGCAAAGCGCGCCCGAATGAGATTTTGGCGGTGACGTTTACCAATAAGGCGGCGCGCGAGATGAAGAATCGTGTGGCGCGTTTGCTGGGGCAGACCGTCGAGGGAATGCCTTGGCTTGGGACGTTCCACGCGATTTGCGTGAAATTATTGCGCCGCCACGCCGAATTGGTCGGTCTTAAGTCTAATTTCACAATTTTGGATACAGATGATCAGGTGCGCCTGCTGAAACAGTTGATCGTGGTAAATGGGATCGACGAAAAACGCTGGCCGCCCCGCATGTTGAGCGGGATCATTGATAACTGGAAAAACCGGGCCTGGACGCCTGACAAAGTGCCTGTGGGAGAGGCAAGTGCGTTTAACCAGCGAGGAGTAGAGCTTTACGCCCAATACCAGACCCGCCTGAAAGAACTGAATGCAACGGATTTTGGCGATTTGTTGCTGCATGTGGTGACGATTTTCCAGACCCATGAGGATGTGCTGAAACAATATCAGCGCTGGTTCAAATATGTGTTGGTGGACGAGTATCAGGATACAAACGTCGCCCAGTATTTATGGCTGCGATTGCTGGCGGCGGGGCATAAGAACATCTGCTGCGTGGGCGATGATGACCAGTCGATCTATGGGTGGCGCGGGGCCGAGGTCGGCAATATCCTGCGGTTCGAAAAGGATTTTCCCGGTGCGACGGTGGTGCGGCTGGAACAAAATTACCGCTCGACGCCGCATATTCTGGCGGCGGCTTCAGGGGTGATCGAGGCCAACAAGGGGCGGCTGGGCAAGACCTTGTTCACCGACAAGGGCGAGGGCGAAATGGTGCGCTTGATCGGTCATTGGGATGGCGAGGAAGAGGCGCGCTGGATCGGGGAAGAGGTCGAGGCGATGCAAAGCGGGACGCGTGGTCTGCGTCCTTTCAGCCTTGACCATATGGCGATTCTTGTGCGCGCCTCTCATCAGATGCGTGCGTTTGAGGATCGGTTTTTAACGATTGGTTTACCGTACCGCGTTATCGGTGGCCCACGGTTCTACGAACTGATGGAGATTCGCGATGCGATGGCCTATTTTCGCGTCGCCACCAGCCCGGATGACGATCTGGCGTTCGAACGGATTGTAAACACGCCCAAGCGCGGGGCAGGCGATAAAGCGCAGCAAGCGATTCAACGCGCGGCGCGTGGCAATGGGGTCTCTTTGCTGGAAGGGGCGCGGCTTGCGGTGGCTGCGGGCGAGCTTGGTGGCAAGGCGAAGACTGAAATAGCCAAGCTGGTTGATCATTTCGACCGATGGTGTGCCATGGTTCGGGCGGGGCAGATCAGCCATGTGGAATTGGCAGAGCAGATCCTCGACGAATCCGGGTACACGACGATGTGGCAAAATGACAAGACACCAGAGGCGCCCGGGCGACTTGAGAACCTAAAGGAATTGGTCAAGGCGCTGGAGCAATTTGAGAATCTGCAAGGGTTTCTGGAGCATGTCTCGTTGATCATGGACAATGAGTCGGATGATGGCGGCGCGAAGATTTCCATTATGACGCTGCACGCCGCCAAGGGATTGGAATTTCCGGCTGTGTTCCTGCCCGGTTGGGAAGATGGTCTGTTTCCAAGCCAGCGATCAATGGATGAAAGCGGTGTCAAAGGCTTGGAAGAAGAGCGCCGCCTTGCCTATGTGGGCATCACGCGCGCCGAAGAATTGTGCACGATCAGCTTTGCGGCCAACCGTCGGGTCTATGGGCAATGGCAATCGGCGCTGCCGAGCCGGTTTATCGACGAATTGCCTTCTGACCATGTGGATGTATTGACGCCACCGGGTCTTTACGGTGGCGGATACGGCGCGGCTGGTATGGGCGGTGGAATTCAGGCCCGTGCGGCAGAGGTCGACGGGTATAATTCACCCGGCTGGAAACGGCTGCAACAACGTCAAAGCGCGCGCCCCATGTCGCAGCCTCGGGAAAATAGTGGGGCCGTCATTGATCTTAGCGCGGTCTCGGCCTTTACCCAAGGCGACCGGGTGTTCCATCAAAAGTTTGGGTACGGCTATGTTATGGGGATCGAGGGCGACAAGCTGGACATCGAATTCGAGAAGGCCGGGTCGAAAAAGGTCGTTGCCAAATTTGTCACGCCCGCAGACCGGGTGGATGACGTGCCGTTTTAAAACAGAGGGCTGTGGCGACTGATGGCCGTCCCGCGAGATGCTAAATCATACCCGTTTTTATAAAAAAACGGCGGTTTCGGGGGAGGACCGAAACCGCCGCTTCTTTTTGCAGGCAATATTCTGGGAGGAAGACTTGCCTGCGTAAAGAAAAATGCGGCGACATCAGGGAGGAGGAGATGCCGCCGCCGTAGTTACAGACCCACCCAGGGAGGAGGAGAGGGCAGCCTGATCTCTTGAAACCTTATTTCGGGTTGAACGCAGCCTCATAGGCGATGGCGCGGATGTTGCTACGATGAATGCCCAGATCGGCGAGATCGCGATCACCGAGGGCGGCCAGTTCACGCACGGTCGTGTTGTACACGCGGCGCTGTGCGGCAGAGGCGCGGATTAAGTCCAGCGCATTGCGCAGGCGTTGCATCAGGCCGATATCGTAGCTTTGGGTCGTGTTTACATATGTCATAATCATACTCGCTCGTCTCGTGTTGGGCAGCGTTTCGTGTCTTGGTAAGCGTTCTGCTTTGCTCGCTGCTGTTAGCCCTAACTTAGCCAAATGCTGCGATTGCACAACGCCCGATACGGAAATGCTGCCATGCAGCATTTGCATAGGTTTCTTAGCGTCATCAAAGCGTGATCTGCTTGAATGTTCAGCAGCGACCTCGCGTCGCCTTGCCCTTTGCTTAAAAGGACACACCTATTGCCAGAGATTAAGGCAGAAGGAAAACCCATGGCCATCGATTCCGCAGAAATCCGTCAAGTGTTAAAGGGCCTTAGCCTGCCGGACGGTGGTGATCCTGTCACACGGGACATGGTGCGCGCGCTGACGGTCGACGGGGGAATCGTCCGTTTTGTCATAGAGGCAG
>CALGTJ010000056.1 GCA_937901435.1 uncultured Rhodobacter sp.
CCCTTTTGGGAAACTGCCTCTTTTCCCTGCAAACTTGCAAGTCTATTGTCGCGTCAATTCCAAGTGAAACCCGATCGGGAGGACGACGATGCAGGAACTTACCCACTTTATCAACGGCGAACACGTCAAGGGCACCTCTGGCCGCTTTGCCGATGTCTACAACCCGGCCACGGGCGAAGTGCAGGCCAAGGTGCCGCTGGCGTCAAAGGCTGAGCTGGACGCAGCCGTTGCCAAAGCCGCCGAGGCGCAGCCCGCATGGGCCGCCACCAACCCACAGCGCCGCGCGCGGGTGATGATGAAATTCGTCGACCTGCTGAACCGCGACATGGACAAGCTGGCCGAGGCGTTAAGCCGTGAGCATGGCAAGACCATCCCCGACGCAAAAGGCGATGTGCAGCGCGGGCTTGAGGTCGCAGAGTTCTGTATAGGCGCGCCGCATCTGCTGAAGGGCGAATTCACCGACGCCGCAGGCCCCGGCATTGACATGTATTCCATGCGTCAGGCGCTGGGTGTTGTGGCCGGGATCACCCCGTTCAACTTTCCTGCGATGATCCCGATGTGGAAATTCTGCCCCGCGATTTCCTGCGGCAACGCCTTTATCCTCAAACCGTCAGAGCGTGACCCATCCGTGCCGCTGATGTTGGCTGAACTGATGAAAGAGGCGGGTCTGCCCGATGGTATCCTTCAGGTGGTCAATGGCGACAAGGAAAGCGTCGATGCGATCCTTGATAACGAGACGGTGCAGGCGATTGGTTTCGTCGGCTCGACCCCGATTGCGCAATATATCTACGGGCGCGGCTGTTCCAACGGCAAGCGGGTGCAGTGTTTCGGCGGTGCCAAGAACCACATGATCATCATGCCCGACGCGGATATGGATCTGGCCGCTGACGCGCTGATCGGCGCGGGCTACGGGGCCGCTGGCGAGCGCTGCATGGCGATCTCTGTTGCCGTGCCTGTAGGTGATGCGACCGCGGACAAGCTGATCGAAAAGCTGGTGCCGCGCATCGAAAAGCTGAAGGTTGGTCCCTACACCGCCGGCAATGACATGGACTATGGCCCGCTGGTCACTGCGGCGGCAAAAACCCGCGCGCTGGGTCTGGTCGAAAGCGGGATCGAGCAAGGTGCGAAACTGGTGGTCGATGGCCGGAATTTCAGTCTGCAAGGCTATGAGAACGGCTTTTTCATGGGTCCCCATCTGTTTGACCATGTGACCACCGATATGGACATCTACACACAGGAAATCTTTGCCCCTGTGCTGTGCCAAGTGCGCGCCAAGACCTACGAAGAGGCGCTTGGCTACGCGATGGATCATGAATACGGCAACGGCACCGCGATCTTTACCCGTGACGGGGATGCGGCGCGCGATTTTGCCAGCCGGATCAACATCGGCATGGTCGGCATCAACGTGCCAATCCCCGTGCCGCTGGCCTACCACACCTTTGGCGGCTGGAAGAAATCCGGCTTTGGCGATCTGAACCAGCACGGACCGGATTCGTTCCGCTTTTACACCCGTACCAAAACCGTCACCTCGCGTTGGCCCTCGGGCATCAAGGAAGGTGGCGAGTTCAACTTCAAGGCGATGGATTAAGGCCTGACGGCCACACCATAGGCAAAAAGAAAAGAGCCGCCGCATATGACCTGCGGCGGCTCTTTTTCGTGCCGGTTATGATCCGCAATCGCCTATGCGCGCGCCGCCATCAAGGACACCACCTCGGCAGAATGACCTTTTTCCGGCTCTTGGTCTGTCCGATCGGCCACACGATAAGAGGCGGGCAAGGCGACAGGATAGGTTTTGCGCGCCCTGCTGCGATGCTCTGGTCGCGGCGTTTTGACGGACAGGCCGCGATAGGCCGGGCGCTGCACCCGGCGCGGGGTGCAATCGAGTGCCGAGTGAATGTCGCGACACAGGAAGAGATGCAGTTCTTCCAACTCTTCCTGCTCTCCGTGCAGCAGCTTCAGGCTGGACGGATTTCCCGCGATACGGATATGCAGCGCGGCAAGGCCGCCCTTTGTGACACCGCGCCGCACGAAAATGCTTTCGATCTCGTCCATCTTATAGCCTGCATCAAACAGGCTTTTGTTCTTGGGGGTCACATGCGCCAGAGAGACCGTCTGCGTCGCCAGATCAAGGTGAAGCACTTTGCGAAACGCCCGCGACGCCAGAAAATAGACGGCAGTGCCCATGCCCATGCACAGTGCGCTCAGGGTGATGCGGGTCACCGTCGAATGCTCTGGCGACACTCCACCGGGCAGCAGCAAGACCAAAAGGCCAATCACAATGCCCGTGATCCCCGCTGAACACAGCGTCTTTTCCGTCGGGTTCTTGTGAAAAAACCGATCCTTGGATTCATAAATTGAATACCCGGTCGCGCTATCCTGCGCGGAAATCGATTTCCACCCTGCCGTTTGAACTCGTGTCGATTGCAACCCTGTGGATTGCACCCGTGATGTTGGGACTTTTGTAAGGATCTCGGACCGTATCATGGCAACACCTTGCTGTTCGCTGATCTCAGCCTAGCGTTGAAATCTGTCCCAAATTTGCCGGAATAAAGGGAAATCGCCGTGAGTGCGGGCAAAACCTCCACATTTTCGCCTTATGGGTGCACAAAAATTTACCATCTATTTCGCACCTCTGCCCTATCGCAAAGGCGGGAACGGATTGCGCGACATGCCCCGGCATTTGCCACAGGCCCGCAAACCCGCAGGCCCCACCCCCTGTAAACCGAATGTGAAGCAGGCGTGTCGCGATTGCTCTGGTGTTTGGCGCGCCTATATCCGACACCAAGGAAAAATCCTGCATTGAGGCACCCATGACCCACCATCTGACCCGGCGCACCCTGATCAGCGCGGCTGCCGCCAGCCTTGCCAGCCCGGCGATCCTGCGCGCGCAACCAACGCCCCATCGACACAACGGCCCGCCACAATGTGTCCAGCTTTCGTCCGCAAAACTGGCAGGACCATTTCGACACACTTGGCGTGCCCACAATCGTGGCCGACACCGGATCGCGCGCGCTGCATTATTGGTCCGCCGATGGCAGCGACTATCGCCTCTATCCCACGTCCGTGCCCCGCACCGAGGAACTGACGCGGCGCGGCTATACAGAGGTCGTGCGCAAGAAAGTCGGCCCCACATGGACCCCAACCGCTTCAATGCGCGAAGAAGACCCGACCCTGCCCGCGTTCATGGAAAGCGGCCCCGACAATCCGCTGGGCACCCACGCGCTTTACCTCAGCTGGCCTGCCTATCTGATCAATGGCACCCATGACACCCGCAAGATCGGCCGCCTGTCCTCCTCCGGCTGCATCGGGCTCTATAACGAAAAAATCGCCGAACTCTTTGAATTGGCCTCGATCGGCACACAAGTCCGCCTGATCTGACACCCCCAACGCTCCCTCCCCCTTTCATCTTGGTCAAAATACTCCGAGGGGTTGCCCTTGGGCAACGGGGCAGCGACCCAGAGTAGGGGCTGGCCCCCACGTCTCCCTTGCCCCAGCCGCGTCGCCGCGTTACTGAACATGTGTTCATTTCCACACAACGCGAGGCCGCCATGGATTTTGCCCTGAGTGACGAACAGACCGCCATCTTTGACATGGCGCGCGCCTTTGGCGAGGAAAACATCGCCCCCCACGCCCGCAGGTGGGAGGCCGCCGGCACGATCCCCAAAGAGCTGTGGACCCAGATCGCCCAGCTTGGCTTTGGCGGGCTTTACGTCAGCGAGGACAGCGGCGGCTCTGGCCTGACCCGCCTTGATGCCACGCTTGTGTTCGAGGCGCTCAGCCGCTCTTGCGCCTCTGTCGCGGCGTTTCTTTCAATCCACAACATGTGCGCCCGCATGATCGACAGCTTTGGTTCTGACCAGATCAAAGCCCGCTACCTGCCCAAAGCCCTGACCATGGAGACCGTGTTCAGCTATTGCCTGACCGAACCCGGCTCTGGCTCTGACGCGGCCGCCCTCAAGGCCCGTGCGACGCGCTCCAACGAAGGCTACACGCTTAACGGCACAAAGGCGTTCATCTCGGGCGGCGGCTATTCGCACGCCTACCTCAGCATGCTGCGCACCGGCGAAGACGGCCCCAAGGGCATCAGCGCCATGATTATCGAGGACGGCACGCCGGGCCTGTCCTTTGGCGGGCTAGAGGAAAAGATGGGCTGGCGCAGTCAGCCCACCGCTCAGGTTCAATTCGACGACTGCAAAATCCCCGCTGAGAACCTGCTGGGCGAAGAGGGCAAGGGCTTTTCCTATGCCATGGCCGGGCTGGACGGGGGTCGGTTGAATATCTCGGCCTGTTCACTGGGCGCGGCTCAATCTGCGCTGGAACAAACCCTGAAATACATGTCCGAACGCAAAGCCTTCGGGCGCAGCATTGACCAGTTTCAGGCCCTGCAATTCCGCCTCGCCGAGATGGAGATAGAGTTGCAAGCCGCCCGCGTCTTTCTGCGTCAGGCCGCGTGGAAGCTGGACACAGGCGCGCCGGATGCGACGAAATTCTGCGCCATGGCCAAGAAATTCGTCACCGAAGCGGGCAGCAATGTGGCTGATCAATGCCTGCAACTGCACGGCGGCTACGGGTATCTGGCCGACTACGGCATCGAGAAAATCGTGCGAGACCTGCGCGTGCATCAGATACTTGAGGGCACCAATGAAATCATGCGCCTGATCGTCAGCCGCGCCCTTCTGGCCGAACACGCATGAGCGAAATCGCCATCCGCATCGAGGGACACGCGGGCCGCATCACCCTGCAACGCCCCAAAGCACTGAACGCGCTGACTTATGACATGATCCGCGCGATCGACGCCGCGCTGGACGAGTGGCAAGACAATGACACCGTCCAGATGATCCTGATCGACGCAGAGGGTGATAAGGCCTTTTGTGCAGGTGGTGACATCGCTGATCTCTACCGCACCGGCATGGCAGGCGATTTCGCCTATGGGCAGACCTTCTGGGCCGATGAATACCGCCTCAACGCCAAGATCGCCGCCTACCCCAAACCCACTGTCAGCTTTATGCAGGGCTTTACCATGGGTGGCGGCGTTGGCATTGGCTGTCATTGCGCGCATCGCGTGGTGAACGGCAACTCGGTGGTCGCGATGCCTGAATGCGGGATCGGCCTTGTGCCGGATGTGGGCGGGTCTCTGATCCTCGCGCGCGCGCCGGGGCATCTGGGCGTCTACCTTGGCACCACAACGCGCCGTGTGGCCGGAATGGACATCCTCTACACCGGATTTGGCGACCACCTTGTGCCGCTCGCCGAGTGGGAGGACACCAAGGCGCGCCTGTTGCAAAGCTGCGATCCTGCAACCCTGCCCATCTGCCCTGACGACGAGATCCTCGAAACAGCGGGTTTGACGCAGATACGCCCTTGGGTGGATCGCCATTTCGACGCGCCTGATCTTGACGCGATCCTGACCAACCTGCGCCAGCCTCTCAATGAGGACGCCGATCTCGCCTCTGACAGCCTCAAGGCCCTCGCCCGCAACTCTCCGCTTGCGATGGCCTGCACCGTGAAGATGATCCAGAACCTGCAAGCACCTGGCACAAATCTGCGGACCGCCCTTCAACAAGAATACAGGTTCACGTCGCGCGCCATGGAGCACGGCGACTTCCTCGAAGGCATCCGTGCCGCGATTATCGACAAAGATCGCACCCCAAAGTGGAAACATGAACTGGATTCTGTTCCCATTAAAGATATTGAAACTATGATCGCGTCATTGAAAGCGGAAGAATTGCGTTGGGAGACGTAAAAATGGAAATTGGATTTATCGGTCTCGGAAATATGGGCATGCCAATGGCCCTCAACCTTGCGGCAGCCGGCCATAAAGTGACCGGCTTTGATATGACCGTCCCTTGCCCCGAGGGCATCGCACAGGCCGATAGTGCGGCAGACGCCGCGACGGGGACGGATATCGTCATCACTATGCTGCCAAATGGGTCGATCCTGCGCGATGTCGCGATAGAGATCGTTCCGATGATGAGCCCGCGGGCAGGTTTTATCGACTGCTCTACGGTCGACGTGGAAAGCGCGCGTCATGTGTCGGGCTATGCTAAAGCCGCCGGGCTCTTGCCGGTGGATGCGCCGGTCTCGGGCGGGGTCACAGGGGCCGCCGCCGGAACACTGACCTTCATGTGTGGCGGCGTCGAGGCTGCCTTTGCCAAAGCCAAGCCGGTTTTTGACATTCTGGGCCAAAAAGCCGTGCATTGTGGCCCTCCCGGCAGTGGTCAGGCTGCAAAGATCTGTAACAACATGATCCTCGGTGTCACCATGATTGCCACCTGCGAGGCCTTCGCCCTTGCCGACAAACTCGGCCTCAGCCGTCAGGCGATGTTCGACGTGGTCAGCACCTCCTCGGGCTATAGCTGGAGCATGAACGCCTATTGCCCCGCACCCGGCATCGGCCCTCAAAGCCCGGCAGACAACAAATACAAACCCGGTTTCAGCTCTGACCTGATGCTCAAGGACCTCCGCCTCAGTCAGCAAGCCGCAGAGGCGGTCGATGCAGACACCCCAATGGGCCAGCGCGCAACCGCGCTCTACGAACGCTTCGTCGAACTCGAAGATGGCGCAGGCAAGGATTTCTCTGCCATGCTGCCCCGTTTTGTCAGCCGCAGACGTGCCGTATAAAGCAAAGACACCCTGCAATCCTTCCAGTTTCATCTTGGAAAAAATACTCAAATCCGACCAAAGTAAAAGGCGACACCCTGTCAACAGAGCGTCGCCTTTCCTTTATGGGCAATACGAGCGCGCGGACGCGCTCATTTCTTTAACCTTGATTTAGCTCAATTCGTGATAATCTCCGGCCCCATCAAAGTCGTCGGCAGGTAGGTGCTGAGCCAAGGAATATAGGTCACCATGATCAGGAAGATGAACAACACGCCCAGAAACGGCAGTGCCGCCTTGACCACGGCCATCATCGGCATGCCCGCAACGCCTGAGGTTACAAAGAGGTTTAGACCCACGGGCGGCGTGATCATCCCGATTTCCATGTTCACCACCATGATGATGCCCAGATGGATCGGGTCGATCCCCAGTTGAATGGCTATCGGGAACACCAGTGGTGCCACGATAACGATCAGACCCGAGGGTTCCATGAACTGCCCGCCGATCAGCAGGATGACGTTGACCATGATCAGAAAGGTGATCGGCCCAAAGCCCGCGTCCAGCATCGAGTTGGCGATATATTGCGGGATCTGCTCGTCGGTCAGAACATGCTTCAGGATCAATGCGTTGGCGATGATGAACATCAGCATGATGGTCAGCTTGCCCGCATCCAGCAACGTATTGCGTGTGTCCTTGTGGAAGAACCCGGTCACAAGCACGTAAGGCTTTGACATCAGGCTGATATTGCGCTCTCCGTCCGCCGTTGCGAGTGGCCCCATGTCGCGATAGACAAAGGTCGCGATGATAAAGGCGTAGACGGCGGCGACCGCGGCGGCCTCTGTCGGGGTAAAGATCGCGCCTGTCAGACCGGGAATGCCGTAAATCCCGACCATGATGATCACGATCAGCATCAACCCCCACAGCGCATCGCGAAAGCTTGCCCCGATCTCGCCCCAACCCTGCCACTCGCCCTTGGGCATGTTGCGGATACGGGCGAAAATATAGATCGTGATCATCAGCATCAGACCCGCCAGCAGGCCGGGGATCACCCCCGCCAGAAACATCCGACCGACAGAGACGTCCGTCGCAGAGGCATAGACCACCATCACGATGGACGGCGGGATCAGAATGCCCAAGGTGCCCGCGTTACAGATCACGCCAGCCGCGAATTCCTTGGTGTAGCCGGCCTGCTTCATGGCCGCGATGACGATAGAGCCGATCGCAACCACGGTCGCAGGCGATGACCCGGACAGCGCCGCGAACAACATACAGGCAAAGACGCCCGCAATCGCCAGCCCGCCGCGCAAATGGCCCACACAGGCGATGGAAAAGCGGATGATCCGCTTGGCCACGCCGCCCGTCGACATGAAAGAAGAGGCCAGAATGAAGAACGGAATGGCCAGCAGCGTATAATGCCCCGCCATCGCGTTATAAAGCTGGGCTGCAACCGAGGCCATCGAGGTATCAGAAAAGGCCACCAGAAAGATGATCGAGGACAGGCCAAGAGCGACGGCGATTGGCACGCCGATCATCAGCAGGCCGATGACCATTGAAAAAAGTAGAACTACATCCATGGCCTTAGCCTTCCTTGGCGGCGCGGGCCGCTGCTTCTTCGACGGCGTCTTCGGCCTCGTGGCTGACAATCAGACTGTCCTGATCGCCGCGCCAGATCCGCAGCGTCACCTCTATGACGCGGTACAATATCAGGGCACAAGCGACGGGCAAAATAAGGTAGGGGACAACGCGCGGCAGCTTGGAATAGCTTTCGACGATGGTCTTTCCGCCCTCTTGATAGGAATTGAACGTCTGTTCCAGCCAGGCCTTGAACCAGTCAAAGGGGATCGGCACCTGATCGGTCTCGAAATAGGATCGACTGCGGGTCGTCTCGAACCCTGTCGGGAACCAGCGCCCCGACGTTGCGTTCATCCCGGCAAAGGGCGCCCAATAATCCCAAGCCCCTTTCAGCAGCATAATCGCATAGAGAATGCAGATCGCCCCGGACAGCAGCCCGAGGATACGGCGGGTTGAGGGGCTAAGCAGGTTGGTGATCGCATCGACGCCCAGATGGGCCGTGATCTTGAATCCGTAGGAAATGCCAAACAGCACCATCCACGCAAAGAGGACAAGAACGACCTCAAGCCCCCAGATTACAAGCGAGTTGAACACATAGCGCATGATCACATTCACGAAGGTGATCATCGTCATCAGGCCAAGCATTATCGCGATGGCGTTCTCTTCAAAACTATGAATGGCCCGGCCAAAGGCGGACCTTGGCTGGTATTTTCCCTGCCCTGACATCGCGGGCCCCCTCCCAATTTTTTATGTGTTGTTCGTGATCTTGCCCGAGGTGCGCAGGGCACCCCGGGCAGGATTATCAGGCCAAGGGCCAGATTACATAGAGGCGTTGATCGCCTGAGCCGCGTCGATGTTTTCCTGACCCACTTCGTCTTTGAACTGGTCCCAGACAGGCTTCATCGTTTCAACCCAAGTCGCGCGCTGCTCTGGTGTCAGTTCCAGCACAGTGCCGCCAGCGTCGATGATCGCCTTCTTGGCAGCCTCGTTCACCGCAGTGGATTCAGCGTTGCGCGCCTCGGTCACTTCACGGATGATGGTGCGCAACTGGGTGCGCACGTCTTCGTCAAGACCATCCCACCAGTCAACCGAGGTCACCAGCAGATAGTCGATGATGCCGTGGTTGGTTTCGGTGATACCGTCCTGAACCTCAAAGAACTTCTGACCATAAACGTTGGACCATGTGTTCTCTTGTCCGTCCACAACGCCGGTTTGCAGCGCGCCGTAAACTTCGGCAAAGGCCATGGGTTGCGCAGTGGCGCCCAAGGCGTTCATCTGTGCAATCAGCACGTCAGACGGCTGCACGCGGAATTTCAGGCCATTAGCGTCAGATGGCAGGCCAAGCGGCTTGTTGGCTGAAATCTGCTTCATGCCGTTGTGCCAGAATTCAAGGCCCAGAACGCCACGACGCAACATGGATGCTTTCATCGCTTCGCCGGTTTCAGAGTTCTGAAAGGCGTCAACCGCATCGATGTTCTTGAACATGAACGGCAGGTCAAACAGGCGGAATTGCTTGGTGATCGATTCAAACAGCGACAGCGAAGGGGCTGCGAGTTGAACGTCGCCTTGCAGCATGGCCTCGATGACTTTTTCATCGGTGTAAAGCGTGGAGTTCGGGAAGACCTCCATACAGGCTTTGCCGTTCATCTCTTCGTTCACGCGCTTTTGCAGCAGCGATGCGGCGATGCCTTTGGGGTGACGGTCAGTGTTGGTGACGTGGCTGAACTTGATGACCATTTCGCCGTCGTCACAGCCCTCTGTGCCGCTTTGGGCAAAGGCGGTTTGACCGGCAAGGGTCAGTGCCACAGCCGTGGCGGTTACTGTCAGGAATTTCATCGTCTTGGTTCCTCCCATAGATGAACGAAAATATCGTCAAAACGCACAGCAGCGCGTTTCGGCGATAAAGAGGACTCTGCCCCATGGTTTCAAGAGGCTGCTTAAGTTTTTTGCAGATTCATCAAGAAATGACTTAAATTCAGGGTGTTGCGAAAGACAATCTGCGGCGGCGGCTGGGCCAGACCGATTTTCCGGCGAAAAATCACACACCTGTTACCGCTGACTGTGTGAAAACCCACACAGAGACCAGACTCGCCCGTTAACACTTTCAGCCTGTACGATACTCGTCGGCGCGCAGATCATGGCGCGCCAGCTTGTCATAAAAGGTCTTGCGCGGCAGTTTCAGGGCGCGCGCGGTCTCTGTGGCATTGCCGTTATGGCGGCGCAGCGCATCCACCAGCAAAGAGCGTTCCACCTGCGCCATCTGTTCCGTCAGCCCCAGATCGCTGCCGGTTTCCACCTCTGACAACCCCATGGCAAAGCGCATCGCCGTATTCATCAGGGCGCGGGCATTTCCGGGCCAGTCCTGAGCCATCAGCCGGGCTGTCAGATCGGCAGGAATTTCCGGTTGAGGCAGCGCGGCTTGTTCGCAGGCAATCGAGACAAAGTGGCGGAACAGGATCGGAATGTCTTCTGGGCGTTCGCGCAGGCTGGGGATGCGCAGGCGCATGACGTCGAGTTTGAAAAACAGATCCAAACTGAAATGCCTCTCGTTGGCGTCTTGTTCAAGATCGCGGTAGGTGCCTGCCAGCACCCTTGCGCCGTTAACAGTGTCCAGATGCTCTGCCAGAGCGAATTGAGTGGCCGGGCTTAGCGCTGCGACCTCGTCGATGAACAGGGTGCCACCGCGCGCAGCCTCAAAGGCGTCGGTCAGCCCCTCGGGGGTCAGAGCGGCGCCAGAAAGTTTCTGAAACGGGCGCATGGCGGCACCGGACAAAAGGTGGATCACTTCGGCGACTTTAGAGGTGCCTGTGCCCGGTTCGCCGTTGATCAGCACCACCGCCGAGGTGCGCGCCACCGCCCGCACCCGGTCGCGCAACTGATCCGCAAGGGCCGAACGCCCGGCCAGCAGACGCGTTGCCGCATCCCCTGCGGCCAGTTCATCCTTAAGGCGGCGGTTTTCCAAGACCAAGGCGCGCGTGTGCAAAGCGCGCTCTACCACGTGCAGCAAATCCTTGGGCGCGCAGGGTTTTTCCAAAAAATCAAAGGCCCCCGCCGCCATGCCCCGCACGGCCATGGGGATGTCACCCTCGCCCGTCAGCAAGATCACGGGCAATTCCGGATCGATCGCGCGCACATGTTCCAGCAGGTGAAACCCGTCTTTGCCCGGCATCCGGATATCGCTGACCACCACCCCGTCAAAGCTGGCAGAGATGTGGTCCTTGGCCTCGATCACAGAGCCCGCCAACACCGGGCGCAGGTCGGCCAGTTCCAGCGTCTGACCCAAGGCCTCTCGGACGGGGCGGTCGTCATCGACCAGAAGAACGCGGGTGCTCATGCGGCTTGCTCCATCCAGGCGGGGGTCAGTTCAACGGTAAAGATCGCGCCGCCCTCTGGGTGATTGCGCCCGCGGATCGCGCCGCCAAAGCTTTGCACCACGCCATAAGAGATCGACAGGCCCAACCCCATGCCCGCCGCCTCACCGACCTTTTTGGTCGAATAGAAAGGATCAAAGATTTTCTCTGCGTCGTCAATTCCGGGGCCTGTATCGCGGATGCTGATGGTTACGGGCGCGCCCTGATAGACCCGGATTTCCAGTTCCTTGCGCGCGCTTGCCTCCATCGCATCAACCGCATTGGACAGCAGGTTCATCACCACCTGTTGCAGGCGAACCTCGCCGCCCCGCACCATGATTGCGCCCCCCGGCGGGGTCCAATCCACGGCCACCCCGGCCTGATCAATCTTTGGCCTCGCGATTTCCAACGCCGCCGCGATCACCTTAAGCAGATCCACATCCGTGACCGGCACCGTCTCTTGGCGCGCAAAGGCACGCAGATTGCGGATGATGCGCCCCATCCGGTTGGCCAGCTCGCCGATCTTGCCTAGGTTCTCGCGCGCGGCCCCGGTCTTGCCCCGATCCAGCAGGATCTCGCCATTCTCGGCAAAGGATTGGATCGCCATCAGCGGCTGGCTCAACTCGTGACTGATGCCCGCCGACATCTGGCCAAGGGCGCTAAGCTTGCCCGCCTTCACCAGTTCCGCCTGCGCGCGGGTCAGGGCGGTTTCGGCCTCTTTGCGCTCTGCAATCTCGCGCAAAAGGTCCGCGTTCAGCAACGATAATTCCTGTGTGCGGTCCTGCACCCGCGCCTCTAACATCAGATTGGTCGCAGCCTCGGTGCGCAGCCGTTGCGCCGCGATATACAGCATCGCCTTAAACGCCAGACAGAACGCGGCGGCGACCATGGCCTGCAGGTTGGCAATCTTGAACACCGGCGCAAGGTCCAGCAAAATTTCAGACGTCATGCCGATCACTGGCAAAGGTTGTGTCAGATGCAGCGCGTGTCTGGGCAGATAGGGGCCAAGATCCAGCGACCAGATCTCGTGCCCGTTCACCATTCTGTCACGCACGGTGGTATAGCGCGCCCCGGCGTGGGGCGAAAAAGACGTCAGGATCAATTCAGAGCGGTTGGTGACAAAGATCAGGCCCCGCGCGTCGCGAAAATAGACCGGCGAGGCCTGCGTCGGGGTCTGCGCCTCGAGATCTTCGATATCGACCTGCACCATCACCGCGCCCTGCGCCGCGCCTGCCGGTTTCTGGATCGGTGCCGCAAAGGCAAAGATGCGCTGGCCTGTGTCCGCCTCGACCCAATGTTCGGTTCCCAAGGCGGTGTACATGGCCCGCCGAAACGAGGGACGTAGCGAAACATTGTTCAGAATTGCGCCCGAAACAGGCCCAGAGGCCGCCAGCACCGCCCCATCGCGCCCCGCGACAAGCAACGCAAGAGAGCCGGTCTTATCCGCCATTTCCAGCAGCCGCGCCTCAGCAGCGGCCGCCTGAGCGCCTTGCAACACAACAGGCGTCAAGGTCGGGTGATCGGCCAGCAAGACCGAAAGCTCTCGAAACCGTTGCAACTGCCCCGTCAGGCGGTCCGACGCCAGCGCCAGATCGGCGCGCCCCCGCGTTTCCAACTGGTCCAGCGCCGAGGTGAAGGCAAACCACCAGACCCCGGCCACGATGGCGACCATGGACAGCAAAAAGGCCCCCCTGAGGGCAAGACGGCGTTTCAAGCCATATGTCATTGGGCACGGTATGTCATTGGCCACAGTCTAGAAACCGTCGCTTGCAAAGGCCAGTGGCTTTGGTCAATCCTGCGCAGATGACCCTGCCCCGCCTGTCACAATCCCCCACCGATCCCGCCTTTGTGCAGAATCCCTATCCGTTTTACGACCGCGCCCGCGCCCTTGGCCCGCTGGTCTGGTGGGAGGACTATGAAAAACCCGCCGCAACCACCTACGACGCGGTAAACACCATCCTGCGCGACCGCCGCTTTGGTCGCCAAGCGCCAGAGCCGCTGGCATTTGCCCCCCATCTTGCGCCCTTTTATGCGGTCGAGGCCCATTCCATGCTGGAACTCGAACCGCCCCGCCACACAAGGCTGCGCGGGCTTGTCCTGCGCGCCTTCACCTCGCGCCGCATCGCTGCGCTTGGACCAGAGATAGAGGGGCTGTGCCACCAGTTGATCGACGCCTTCCCGGCCGACGCCTTCGATCTGCTGCCTGCCTATGCTACGCCCCTGCCCGTCATCATCATCGCGCGCCTGCTGGGTGTGCCAGAGACGATGGCCCCTGATTTGCTGCGCTGGTCCAACGCCATGGTGTCGATGTACCAAGCCCGCCGTACGCGCAAGATCGAGGATGCCGCCGTCACAGCAACCCAGGAGTTCTCCGACTTTCTGCGCGGCCATGTTGAAAAGCGCCGCCAAACCCCCGCCGACGACCTGATCACCCATCTGATCGCCGCCGAAGAAGACGGCGCGCGCCTGAGCACCGATGAATTGATCACCACCTGCATCCTGCTGCTGAACGCAGGGCATGAGGCAACCGTGCACACACTGGGCAACGGGGTCAAAGCCTTGTTAGAGGCGGGTCTCGGGGCCGAGGTCCTAAGCGACGCCCGCGCTGAACACACCGTCGAGGACATCCTGCGCTTTGACGCACCTTTGCATATGTTCACGCGCTACGCCTATGAACCCATTACCCTTATGGGCCATGACTTTCAGCGTGGCGATCAGGTGGCCTGCCTGCTGGCCGCCGCAAATCGCGACCCGGCCGTCTATCCAGAGGCTGCGCGCCTGATGGCAACGCGCCCCGCCAAACCCCAGCTTGGCTTTGGCGCGGGCCTCCATTTTTGTGTCGGCGCACCGCTGGCAAGGCTGGAACTCAAGATCGCGTTGGACTGCCTCCTGAACCGCCTCCCCGGCCTGCGTCTGCGAGGCAAGCCGCAATACGCAGATGTCTACCATTTCCATGGCCTGAAATCCCTGTGGGTCACGCCCTGAAAATCCTGCCTTTTCATCTTGGTGCAAATACTCTGGGGGTTTGGGGGCAAAGCCCCTTACAACACACCTAGATCGGCAACATCGTTGTCGATTTGATCTCTTCCATGCTCAGCAAGGCGGTCACATTGTAGATCTTAACCTCGGAAATCAGCGCCTGATAGAACACGTCATAGGCCCGCGCATTGGCCACGCGCACCTTCAGAATATAGTCGATCTCACCCGCCAGCCGATGCGCCTCCATCACTTCGGGGCGCGCTTGCAGCGTGGCAAGGAACCGATCCTGCCAGCCCGCCTCATGCTCTGACGTGCGGATCAGCACAAAGAAGCACGCCTCGAACCCCAGTGCCTCAGGATCCAGAATAACAGTCTGATGACCGATCACGCCGGCCTCGCGCATCTTGCGAATCCGGTTCCACACGGGCGTCTTGGAAGACCCGACCTCGCGCGCAATATCGTCCAGTGACTGACTGGCGTCCCGTTGCAGCGCCGCAAGAATTTTCCGGTCCATGGCGTCCAGCCGAATATCCATTCCCGTTTCCTCTTTATTGCGTAACGGCCGTTCCGACCTTGGCTAGAATCAGAACATACGTCCTTATTGAGCGCAAGCAATAGCAACTACATGGGAAAATATTCTATCTTACGGGCAACACAACAGGATCGATGCCCCATGAAACATTTCCCGATCTTCCTTAATCTTACCGGACAGCACGTGGTTGTCTCTGGCGGTGGCGAGGCTGCCTTGGCCAAACTGCGCCTGCTGCTCAAAACAGAGGCACGCCTGTCCGTCTTTGCCCAAAACCCCACCCCGCAGATCGAAGACTGGGCCAAGGCGGGGCGTCTGACCCTGACCCACCGCCCTCTGAGACTGGGCGATACGCTTTGCGCGGCGCTGTTTTACGGCGCCAACGAGGATGCGGTCGAGGACGCCCGAGCATGCGCGATAGCGCGGGCCGAGGGTGCGCTGGTCAATATCGTGGACAATCTGCACGACAGCCAGTTCATCACCCCCGCCATCGTCGACCGCGACCCCGTCACCATCGCCATCGGCACCGAGGGCGCCGCCCCCGTGTTGGCGCGCGCCATCAAACAAGACCTTGAGGCCCGCCTGCCCGCCACGCTGGGCCAGCTGGCCCGCATCGGCAAAGCCTTTCGTCCGATGGCCGAAAAACTGCCCTTTGGCCGCGCGCGGCGCATGTTTTGGGCAGACTATTACGACACCACCGGCCCCCGCGCGCTTGCGGCTGAGGGGCCTGACGGGGTCGAGGCCGCGCTGGATACGCTGCTTGTCCAACATCTTGACCAGACAGAAAGGTCGGGACATGTGGATTTCGTCGGCGCGGGTCCGGGCGATCCGGAGCTGCTGACACTCAAGGCGCAGCGCGCGTTGGACAAGGCAGATGTGATCCTGCACGACCGTTTGATCGCGCCTGAAATCCTCGAACTGGCCCGCCGCGAGGCGCAACTGGTCGAGGTCGGCAAGACCGGCTTTGGCGCGGCGATGGCGCAAGTGGACATCAACGCGCTGATCGTGGACCACGCGCAACAGGGCGCGCATGTGGTGCGATTGAAATCGGGCGATCCAACGATCTTTGGCCGGTTGGACGAGGAAATCGAGGCGCTTGACGCCCATGAGATCGACTGGCGCATCATCCCCGGCATCACCGCCGCCTCGGCCTCTGTCGCCGCTATAGGTCAAAGCTTGACCCAACGCGGGCGCAATGCCTCGGCAAGGTTCCTGACCGGGCACGACATGCAGGGTTTTGCCGATCACGACTGGCGGACCTTGGCCCAACAAGGCGAGGTTGCGGCGATTTACATGGGCAAACGCGCGGCGCGCTTTGTGCAGGGGCGCTTGATGATGCATGGGGCGGACCCTGCCACGCCGATCAGCCTGATCGAAAACGCCTCTCGCCCCGATCAGCGAATTCTTGGCACCGTTCTGGCGGAGCTGACAGAGAGCCTGATGGAAGCGGCGCCAACCGGCCCGGTCCTGATGCTCTACGGTCTGGCCCCCCGCCAAGCCCTTGTTCAAGAATCGCATTTCGCTGCGGAGGCCACACGATGAGCCGCGCATTTACCCCCAAGATCATCACCGCCAATGCCCTGTTGGCGGGCGATGTCATCTACTTTACAGCCAGCGAAGACTGGACCCGGCATTTGACAGAGGCCGAGGTTCTGGAGGACGAGGCACACGCCCAGATCCGCCTGCTGGAGGCCTCTGTGGACCCGGATGTGGTCGGGGTTTATCTGGCCGATGTGACGGTAAGTGCGCAAGGCGTGCAGCCCGCGCATTT
>CALGTJ010000057.1 GCA_937901435.1 uncultured Rhodobacter sp.
TCCTTCATAGCAAACATTGCTCGAAAGAGACCGGAACTAAAACGGGGCAAGACCACTTCATGTTGGTCCCCATAAGACGGGCACGACTTATTTGCAGGCTGGCTTTTCCCAAAACCGACAGGTCTTGGGCAACTGTGGCGTCGGGTATTCTGACAAATACACATATCTGTTTGGCCACCACCGTGTCCCCGATGCCTTTCGCGAGGCTCGTTTTGACCCCGCCGGCTACCTCGCCACCGATATCCGAGCAGCGTTTCTGACGCATGATATCAACGTGATTTCATCAGAGGAATTTGCGAAACTGCGCCTCTGTGAGCTTGAACGGGTAAAGACCCTGTTTTCTGATTGTGCGATCAGGCTGATCTATGTCCTGCGCCATCCCATGACGATGTTTCCGTCGCTGTGGCAAGAGATGGTCAAGCATGGGGCGGATCTGACATTTCATGATTTCATCGAGACCGCATCAGGTCGGGCAAACGACTATGACCCAGAGACCTATTCCAACATCCGCCAACTCAACCGGATGGAGGCGGTGTTCGGACGCGAGGCGCTATCCCTGCCTGTGTTCGAAAACATCACAGCCTCGGGCGAGGACCTGTTTGAGTATGTCGTCCACTCGTATCTGATCCCCAAGGTGCAAGCCCCCGATTTTACCAAAGCGACCGAACACTCCAACGCGTCGCTGGCACCGCATTTTATCGAGCTTATCAGATGCATGAACCTTGTCTGCCGCGAAGACATCTCGGAACAGCTGGTCATCAAGACGGATGCCGCTTTTCACAGGCACTTTCACAAGATCGTCACCGATCCGGGGTTTGAGGCGTTTTCAGCCGCCTTGCAAAGAAACTGGAAAACCGTCGGTCTTTCCCAAGCGGATGATCTGTTCCTGCAAGAAGACCGCCTGATCCTTGAACGGTATGGCGACCTGATCCCGAATAAGGCCGGACATGACCAGATCCGGCACAGTGCCGAGAATGCGACCAGAGAGGTGCCGTATGCCGAACGTCGGTGGATCCATGCAGAGGGACAGGTCGATTATATCCGCGATCTGATCCGTACATATGTTTTGGCCGGGTGAGGTCACACCTGAACAGCCTGCAGGCCATAGTCTGAATGGCCAAAGTATGAACGACCAAAAGTGCGGACCAATACCGCTGACACTATCCAGCCTGTGTCAAAAAAAGATGCGGGCGCGTTGGGGTCGCGCCCGCAGGGGGAAGGGCCAGAAACGATCATACGAACAGAACAAGCTTTATCCCCGTTTCAGGTCATGCCATCCGGGCCTTAACTGTTCGCCAGATATTGCAGCGCGCGCACGGCAGTTTGCCTTGGGCAGGGGTCGGTGGTGATCGTGCCTCTGCCAATCCCGGTCCAGAAATCCGTTTGACTGTCAGGCCATCCGATATGCCCGGCGCGCGAGCGGTCAAAATAATGCATCGGCATATTATGCCTTAAATTGAACAGCACTGCGGCCTGATTTTGTTTCACCGGGGCACCGTTGCGATCACCGCCCAGAATGGTCCATTCGAAAACCGGCTGATTGCTCCAGTTCAGGTTGATACCGCTGTCACGTTTCGCATAGCGGATAAACGGTTTCGAACGGTCCCACCCCAGCGCGAAACGCTCGCCGAAATGGATCGTGCCGATGTCCCCGTTGCGCTTGACCATAAAGAATTTGCGCGCTGTGCGCTCGGTCTGGTTGTTGGCGTTTCCGGTCCACCCCAGATTGATGCCGCGGGGCTGGGATTCGTACTGAAGGAACTTGATCGGTGGCCGTCCCTTCATGCTGATCCAATAGGTGTCATTGCCCCGTGCCGCAGGCGAGGCCCGCAGGTAGCCGTTTTGCGTCGGGTTAAAGTACCAGTTCTTGTAGCGGGCGGTGTATTCAAGCACTTTGGCAGTCTGCAGATTGGAAAATCGTGGGATCGTGCAGCCCTTGGCCAAGGCCGGAGCCGCCAGCGAGGTGGCCCCAAAAGCGATGGCGGATGATATAAATTGACGTCTGTCCATTGTCTTTTTCCTTTATTGAATTGTGCGGGCCAAACGGCCCTGATCGAGATGTGATCGCTTGGATCGCCTTGGCGCTGGTAAAATCAACGCAGAGAGTCATTCAGAAGGCGGCGCTGAATCGGGGTCGTTTTGGTCCGGGGCGTCGTGTCTGTTGCCCCGCGCGAGACGTTTTCTAATGTGCAGCCGTGGACGGCATTGCCTTGGCGCAGACAGGTAATGTGCTGGGCCTTGCTGTTTTCGCAGATCGCAATGGTGTTCAAAATCCGCGGAGCGCCGCCGGACAGACGGCAATCCGCAGAAAACGCATCGGTGCTATAAGGGCCGCTCTCTGCGTAAGCGATGTTTGGGGTGACCGACAGAACCGCCAAAACAATCAAAGACAGGTGCTGTTTCATATCATATCTCCTTGTTTGACGTTTGGCGACTCTGATGGCTGGCGAGGACGGGGACTGCCGCTACACAACGTTTGAGATTGCGCAAAAGAGGTTGGCGAAATTGACGATGTCACACATTGTCTGGGTGGCGGCGGCATCGGCAATGTCTGTGGGCGTCGCCCCGAAAAGCGTCTTTGTTGGGGTGAACGCCAACAGCGCAAACAAGAGCGCCTTTGCCTTAGCCCGGATTATTCATCGAGGCGAGGGTGTGTGATGGCGGCGGTAGCGTA
>CALGTJ010000058.1 GCA_937901435.1 uncultured Rhodobacter sp.
TTCGCTGCGTGTTCATCTAGCGGCTACTACGCGGACAAAGTGTGAATTCGCTGCGTCTAGACCAACGGCCGCTAAATCGGCAATATGTTCTTGGTCGAACCGAGCCAAAACCGTCATTAGCATTTTTGAAATGTCGCAAAACGACACCAACTCAAATGGGAAAAGATCAGGATGCTAAGGTGAAACAGCAGTGTTTTAAGAAGCGTTTGAAAGAGGACCTGTGAGCTTGGAAATCCCTAACATGATGCACGCGGTTGTGCTGACTGGTCATGGCGGCCTCGAAAAGTTGGAATACCGCACAGACGTTCCCACGCCACAGCCCAAACCCGGTGAGCTATTAATCCGAGCGGCGGCAGCAGGCGTGAACAATACCGACATAAACACCCGCATTGGTTGGTATTCCAAGGCCGTGAACGAGGCGACGAATACTGGTGGCTCAGACGGTTTTGAAACTGTCAACGAAGACGACGCCAGTTGGTCGGGCACACCTATGAGTTTTCCGCGTATTCAGGGGGCTGACGTTTGCGGTTATGTCGTAGCGGTGGGTGAAGGTGTCAGCCGCGAGCGTATTGGCCAGCGGGTTTTGGTGCGTAATATGCTGCGCACTTATGTCGACTATCGTCCCTATGAATGCTGGACCATTGGCAGTGAATCCGATGGTGGTTTTGCGCAGTTTACAGTTGCACCTGCACTTGAAACACATCCCGTTGATTGTGATTGGACGGACGCAGAGCTGGCTTCCATCCCTTGCGCATATTCCACTGCGGAAAACATGTTGCATCGTGCCCGTGTTGGGGCAGAGAGGGTATTGATTACCGGGGCATCTGGTGGCGTTGGGTCCGCCGCCGTGCAGCTTGCCAAGCGACGGGGCGCAACCGTGATCGCACTTTCATCAATAGCTAAAAAGGCTGAAGTGTTGGCACTAGGCGCTGATCAGGTTCTGGATCGGAAAGCTGATCTAATTGCTGAACTTGGCACTGGTTCGATCGATGTGGTGATTGATCTGGTCGCCGGGGAACAATGGCCTTCTTTTCTAGAAGTTCTGCGTCGCGGAGGGCGCTATGCGACGGCGGGTGCTATTGCCGGACCGATCTGTCAGATCGACGTGCGGACGTTGTATCTCAAAGACCTGACCCTTATGGGATGCACCTTTCAAGAGGATGAAGTGTTCGCCAATCTGATCAGCTATATCGAAGCAGGGGAAATACGCCCTGTCGTCGCCAAAATCTATCCATTGCATGACATCGCGCAAGCACAAGACGACTTTCTGGCCAAAAAGCATACCGGGAAACTGGTCCTGATACCGCCGGGGGATGGCTCATGAAAATCGCCAGCCTGCAAGTTTACCAATATGACCTGTCCGTCAAAAATGGACCCTACACGATGTCATATGGCGAGATATCCGCGCTGGACACGACGCTGGTCAAACTGGTCACCGATACTGGCATTGTGGGATGGGGCGAAACCTGCCCGCTGGGGCCAGTCTATGCCGAGGCCCACGCCAAAGGCGCGCGCGCCGCCCTTGCAGAGATGGCTCCGGGCTTGATTGGAACTGATGTCTTGCCTTTGAATGCCCATCGGCAGATGGATCGTCTGCTTCTTGGCCACAGCTATGCCAAGGCCGCGATTGATATTGCAGTCTATGACGCATTGGGGAAATCACTGGGTGTTCGCGTGGCCGATCTGTTAGGTGGTGCCGTCACTGAACGTGTCCCTTCTTACTACGCGATTGGGATCGAAACGCCGGACACTGCGGCGCGGATTGCATCTGAAAAACGTGCGGAAGGGTATCAACGATTGCAATTGAAAGTCGGGGCGCATGCGCCCGACATGGACGTTGAGGTTATCCGCAAGGTTTGGGATGTGATCAAAGACAGCGGCATGCGTCTTGCCATTGATGCAAACAGAGGCTGGACCACGCGGGATGCTCTATACGTTAGCCGTTCCTGTGCCGACATCCCGTTCGTCATGGAGCAACCATGTCGCACGAACGATGAACTGCGTCAGTTGCGGCCTTTGCTGTGTCACCCTCTCTATATGGATGAAACTTCTTTTGATGTGGGTACCGTGATCGATGCAGCAGGCTCAGGGTTGGTGGATGGCTTTGGACTAAAACTGACACGGCTTGGCGGATTGCAGCCGATGTCTACTGTGCGCGACATATGTGCGGCGCGGAATTTACCGCATTCATGTGATGACGCCTGGGGCGGTGATATCCTGGCTGCAGCATGCACCCATCTGGGGGCAACGGTACGCGAAGATTTGGTGGAAGGAGTTTGGCTGGCCGCGCCCTATATTGAGGGCCACTATTGTCCCGAGAACGGGTTGGAGATTGTTGGCGGATATATCGATTTGCCCAAGGGCCCAGGGCTGGGCATCGTGCCAGATGACGCCATTTTTGGTGCTCCTATGTCCGAGTTCTAGATATAGATATAGACAGTTTTTCACGGGCAAGCGCCAACGCGCGCATTGCTGCCGTTCGAACGGTTCGCAGCATTTGATACATGGGCTGTTAGCTGCACCTTGCCCGAAGGTCCGCTAAGGCCTGATTGCTAAAGCA
>CALGTJ010000059.1 GCA_937901435.1 uncultured Rhodobacter sp.
TAGATTAAAGCTGCGCCAGCAATCCGATGCGAGTTCTCATTCGTCTGACAGCACCTCGACGACGCCAAACGTAGCCCAGATACTTCACCCTCTGCCGATAATAGCGCACCGCAAAGCATATAAATATCGCGTTGATCCTCTTTGCCGCGCATGATGCCACGGCGGTCAAAAAGCTGGGACAATAAATCCCCAAGAAACCGATTTCGCTGCACTACCGTCTCCAATTGTTCGAGAGTCGCTAGCTAATTAATATCGATATTTTTTAATTACGTCCAATTAAATCGTCAAAATACTTATGAGTCCATTTCGCGCGCCAGATACTCCCCCGTGAGGCGGTAATGTTTCAAAAGACATGCCGAGGCGCGATCCGCATCACATTGAATGGCCGCATCAAGGATTTCTTGATGCTCGGCGGCGATATCGCGGCTTTGGTATTTGCTGCCGCTGGCGGCAAGGTTGCGATACCGAATGTTCAGATCATAAAGCTGCGCACAATACCGCTCCAGCATCGGCGAGCCGCTATTGGCCAAAAGCGCCATGTGAAACGCCTTGTGGGCGTCTTCAAAAATCGTGACCTCCTGCCCAACGGCTTTCCGCATGCGGTGGTGGATCAAGATCAATTGCTCTTCCCATTCGGGTGTCGCAGCTGCAATCGACTGGCGCAGCGCAAGATCTTCAAGCGTGCAACGCAGCGCCAAAATTTCCTCAAAGTTCGCTTTATTGGCGGGGGCCGCCCGAAACCCGCGTTGGTCGATCCGCTCGACAAGCATATCCGACGTCAGCAGGCTTAATGCCTCGCGCACAGGGGACGCACCTGTATTCAGCAACCCGCGGAGTTGCTCGATTTTGAGCTTCTGACCTGCTGGCAAAGCGCCCGTCAAAATCATATCGCGTAAGGTCATGTAGGCGCCACGCGTGGCGGAACTTTCTTTACCGCCAGTGTCATCGATCATATTCATTGCGCGCCCTCATGCTGGCATTAAGTCAAAGACACCGTTTTGGTCGAAAGCCCTACAGAAAGGGACAGTGAACCTTCGTTTATCATCCAGCGTCGTAAGGTGAAAGTACGCGCTCCGCTTTTGTGCATCGGGTCTTCCTCTGCCAATTTTCGGGCTGCGTCCAAGCTATCTGCGCGGTAAATGATAAGGCCCATTCCCTGCATCTCGTCGCCTGTTTCATCCGACATTGGCCCCGCAAAGGCGAGCTGTCCTGCGGTCTCTAATCGCGCTTGATAGGCGAGGTGATCAGGCAACGAGGCCTTTACCGCATCTGGTCCCAAGGCTGGTGTGCTTTGCGCTGCGTAAAGTTCGAGAGCCAGAGCGCCACGCGATTTCGCCTCTGTTTTATAATCCGCCCATTTCACCATCTTCGGCAATCTCCAAAATATCGATATTTATTGACAACTGCAAATATAGTAGGCAGAAATTATATAAATTTACAAGGACTGAGATGATGAAATATTTGGTTGGTGAGACATCTTCGGGCACTGCAGTCTTTGCTGTGAAAGGCGAAAATGCCGTTAATCTTACGGCTTTGAACCCTGCCATCGGGGCTGACCTCATGGCTATGGTTCAATCGCCTGAGCTGATCGAATCGGTGGCCGACAAGATTGCAGATGCTCCACAAGTGGCTGTCTCGTCGATCACGCCAGCCCTTCCAATTGCCAATCCTGGCACGATCATTTGTCTCGGCCTGAACTATACGGACCACATCAAGGAGGGTGGCTACGACATCCCCGATTATCCTGCTCTTTTCATGCGCGGTAAGAATTCGATCATGGCCGCTGGTGCGCCACTTGTGCGCCCGAATTGCTCTGACAAGCTTGATTATGAAGCCGAGCTGATGTTCATCGTTGGCAAAGGCGGGCGCCATATTTCCGAGGCCGACGCGCTCTTACACGTCTTTGGATACACTGTCTTTAACGATGGCTCTGTGCGCGATTACCAACGCAAGACGCACCAATGGACGCCAGGTAAGAATTTCGACAACACAGGGGCGATTGGCCCGATTGTTGTGACCCCAGATGAGGTGCCAGCGGGTGCTGCTGGTTTGAAAATCGAAAGCCGCGTTGGGTCTGAGATCTTGCAATCCTCGAACACTGCGAACATGATCTGGTCTGTCGCGCAAACCATTGCGACGATCTCTGAATACACCACACTTGAGCCCGGTGACCTGATCGCGATGGGCACGCCTCCGGGTGTTGGCCACGCCAAGAAGCCTAGCCCACGCTGGCTTAAGCCCGGTGAGGTTGTTGATATCGAAATCGAAGGGATCGGCATTTGCTCGAACCCGATCGTGGACGAGGTTAAAGCCTAATGAGCGCACCAACTGGTCCAGAACTCGCGGCCCTTCGGGCAAAAGCGCAAGAAGATCATCGTGCATTGCGGGGGCGAATTGATCGGCTTTCGGAAGATGCAATCGACCTGATCCTGCGCGATGCGCGGTCGCATTATGCATGGACTGATAAGCCGATTGCGGATGATCTGCTGCACGAGTTGTACGACATCACGATCAACGGCCCGACCAGCATGAACACGCTGCCTGCGCGGTTCGTTTTTGTAAAAACACCCGAGGGTAAAGAGCGGTTAGCGAAGTCGCTGAAACCCCAAAATGTTGGAAAAATGATGGGTGCGCCTGTCACGGCAATCATCGCGTATGACATGGATTTCTGGAAGGAACTGCCGTTCCTTTTCCCGCACGAAGACCGCCGCCACCTGTTCGACGGCAACCCTGAGTATTGCGAAGACACGGCATATCGCAATGGTACCCTTCAAGGCGCATACTTTATGATTGCCGCGCGTGCGCTGGGCCTTGATGTGGGGGCGATGTCGGGGTTCTCGAATGCAATCGTCGACGAGGAATTCTTCGCGGAAACCTCGCTGAAATCAAACTTCTTGTGCAACATCGGTTACGCCGACGAGACAGCCCTGTTCCAAAAGCTGCCGCGTTTCGCTTTCGATCAAGTTTGCAGTTTTGCGTGAGAGGGGACTGACATGGCGATCAAAATGAAAACCGTTGTCACCTATCGCGCGACCGCTGCATGCCCGACGCACGCGCGGACGGAAATCCCCGTGCGCGATTTGAATGTGATTATCGACGAGCCGTTGGAGCGGGGCGGCACAAACCTTGGACCGACCCCGACAGAGACCGCGATGACGGCGCTTATCGCTTGCACAAATGTGATCGGACACAAGAACGCACATCGCCTTGGTGTTGATCTGGGAGAGGTCACCATCGATGCGGAATGCCAATTCGATCGGCGTGGCGTTCTGATGCAAGAGGAAATCGACGTGCCGTTTCCTGCGATCACGTTGACCGTGAATTGCACCACATCCGCCAGTCAGGAGGAGCTGACTTTGGTGGGCCAAGAGACTGCAAAATACTGCGCCATAGCCAAACTATTCGAGGCATCTGGCACAGACCTAACCGTGAATTGGAAGAAGACGACTTAATCAATCTTGCGGGCAAAGCCCCGCTTTTCTGGGAGGAGAAAAACGATGATGAATTGGACACGACGCAGCCTAATGGGGGCAGCACTTGCAACGATGACGGCAATGCCCGCCGTTGCACAAGAAACAATTTCCGCAGTTGTAATCGATGGGTATCCAGATCGCTCACTTTGGGTCCGCGAGTTCTCGGACTTCTTTATTCCCGAGGTTGATCGTCGCCTTGCCGAAGCGGGCAACTACGTCATGGATTGGCAGCAAAACTATGGCGGTTCCATCGTAAAACCACGCGGCGTGCTTGAGGGTGTGCAATTGGGGCTCGGCGATATCGGTATCGTCACCACAATTTTCCACTCGTCAAAATTGCCGAGCCAAGGTCTTGCTGCGGTTACGCCGTTTGTTTCATCAGACGCCCGTGCTGTGGCCAAAGCGATCGATGAAATCGCGCGTGAATTCCCTGCCATGCAGAATGAATTTGCGGCGCAAAACCAAGTCTACTTGGCAACCGGTGTCGTTCTTGACAGCTATCAGGTGTTCTCGACCAAAGAAGTTGCCACAGTTGCCGACCTTGAAGGTCTCAAGGTCGCAGGCGCCGGCATGAACTTACGTTACCTCGAAGGGATCAAAGACGCAGCAGGTGTGCGTGGAGGTCTGACAGACTTCTACAATATGCTGCAAACAGGTCTTGTCGATGCCGCGATGCTTTGGCCCGAAGCCGCAGCAACCTTCAAAATATCCGAGGTTGCGCCGTACATGCTGCGTGCAAACCTTGGCGCTGTGAACTCTAAAACAGTTACAGTGAACGCGGATTACTGGGCAAAATTGCCTGATGAAGTGAAAGCGGTCCTGCAAGCTGTTGCCATCGATTATCGTGATCACCTTGCAGGCATCGCGATGGATATCGCGGCGGAATCCGAGGCCGCATATGTCGCGTCGGGTGGCACCATCATCGACGTTTCTGATGAGGACCGCACCGCTTGGGCCAACGCCATTCCGAATATCGCACAGGAATGGGCAACGTCCTTGAACGAAGGCGGTGAACCCGGATCCGAAATGCTCGCCGCTTATTTGGCAAAGCTTGAGGCCGAAGGATTTGTAGGCGTGCGTGACTGGTCGCAGCCTTAATTTAAGCACCCAGAGAGAGGACAGAAGATGTTGAAAACTGCGCTTGCAGGCCTCTCTGGGGTCGCCAACAAACTTGCGATTGCCGCCAATATAGCAGGAACTTTGACGGTTCTTGCGTTGGTGGCAATCCTAAATATCGACGTGGTTGCGCGCGGCATCTTTAACGCGCCGATCAAAGGGACCTATGAAATCGTCCAGCTTTCGGTCGTCTTCATCGTGTTCCTACAATTGGCTGATGTGGTCCGCGTTGACAGGCTGACCCGTTCCGACGGGTTCCTCAATCTGCTTCACAATCGTCGCCCCAAATTGACCGCGAACTTACGACGGATCATCAATGCGGTCTCAGCAATTTTTATGTTTCTAATCGCCTACATCATGTTTCCTGAGTTCTTGCATATGTGGGACACCCAGGACTTCTTTGGCATCCCTGGCCTTTTCACAGCGCCTTGGTGGCCGATCAAATTGGTGATTGCGTCAGGTTGTGCTCTTTCAAGCCTGATCTTCGTCCTAAAGGTCATCACCGCGCAGGACCGCCCAAAGCTGGTCCGCGCCCCTGAGCATGACGAGACTTCCAAATGACTCCTATTGAAATTGGCCTGATCTCGGTCGTTGCAATCGTTTTTCTGATCTACGCTGGTCTTTATATCCCGATTGCGCTGGGCACCGTCTCATTGGTCTCGATCTGGCTGATGCGTGACAACTTCACCCTTTCGCTTAACCTGCTCAAGGTGGCTGTGGGCGATAGCGCGATGGAGTATTCCTTTGCGACCATACCACTGTTCACCTTCATGGGGTTAATCGTCTCAAAGGCGGGGTTAGGGAGCGACATTTACGAGGTCATGACCCAGCGCTTCCGCAAGGTAAAAGGCGGGATCGGCATGGCAACAGTTGGCGCGAACGCCGTTTTTGCGGCTGTCACTGGCTCTTCAATCGCTTCGGCGTCAGTATTTACCAAAGTATCCGTGCCCGAAATGATGGCCCAAGATTACAACCCGCGCTTTGCCGTGGGCGTGGTCGCAGGCTCCTCCGTTCTTGGCATGATCATTCCTCCCTCAGCGATGCTGATCATCTACTCATTCGTGTCCGAGCAATCTGTCGGCGATATGTTCCTTGCAGGCGTTATTCCGGGCATCATGCTCGCGGTGTTCTACGTTGGCGCAATCTGGTTCATGGCGCGTTATACTCCGAATTTTGTCGGTGGGCGCGTGGTCGAAGACACCGAATGGATGTCGTCGCGCGAGATCGCATCAAAGACATTGCCAACGCTCTTTATCATCACAATTGTGCTTGGCGGAATTTATACTGGCTGGCTCACGGCTGTCGAGGCTGGTGCCACGGGCGGTCTGGTCGCACTTGTCATCGCGGTCTTACGCAGGTCCATGTCGCTCAAAAGTTTCTGGGAAGCATTGCTTGAAACGGGGCATATCACCGCGGCAATTCTCTTCCTGATCACCGCCGCATCGATCTACAGCCGCATGCTGGGAATGGCTGGATTGCCAAACCAGTTACAAGATTTGCTCGCAGGCAACGAGGCCTCGTTCTGGACGATCATGATCCTTTACGTGCTACTCATGTTGTTCCTTGGAACGTTGCTCGATACCGCATCAATCATTCTGATCGTCGTGCCGCTGTTCCTGCCACTCGTTGAGGCGATGGATATGTCGCTGGTATGGTTCGGGATCGTCACAGTTGTCGGCGCCGAGATCGGTCTGCTGACACCACCCTTGGGCATCTCGTGTTTTGTGATTAAGTCGACCCTCAATGACGATCGAATTTCACTCAAAGACGTGTTCATGGGCGCGCTACCCTTTGCCTTCGTGATGCTAATCGCACTCTTTATCTTGATCGAGTTTCCGATCCTCAGCCTTGCCCTTTTGAATTAGGAGACCTGACCGTTGCGTAACGTCACAAAAGACAACATCACCGATACTTTTAAAGGCTACATGGCCGCGGACATGGACCCACGCATGCGCGAAATTATGGGGTCGCTCGTGCAGCACCTGCATGACTTTGCCCGTGAAACCAACCTGACCCATGATGAATGGCGCCAAGGTATTGCCTTTCTCGAGGGCTGCGCTGCGATCGAGACCGAAGATAGGCACGAATTCGTTCTGGCCTCTGACGTGCTGGGCCTCTCGTCGCTGGTCGATATGCTCCACTCGCGCGACGACGCAACATCGTCGTCCGTGCTTGGTCCGTTTCACGTGTCAGGCGCGCCACCTTTGGCGGTTGGCGGCGACATGAAGCGGCATTTTGGCGGGCCAGTTCTGTTGGCCGAAGGTGTGATCCGCGACACGAGCGGGAACCCGATCCCGAACGCCGTGATCGACATTTGGCAGACCGCGCCCAACGGGCTATATGCTAGCCAAGACGAAGAGCAAGACACTTACTCTTTCCACGGTTTGATGACCGTTGGTAGCGACGGGCGTTATGCATTCACCACTGTCAAACCCGTCGAATATTCCGTGCCGTCCGATGGGCCTGTCGGCGCGATCCTCAATGCTTGCGGAAGACACCCGTGGCGACCATCGCACCTGCACTATATTGTCACGGCCCCTGGTTACCGGACTCTCGTCACCGAGGTCTTCCCCGATGATGATCCGTACCTCGATCAAGATACCGTTTTTGGTGTTCGTGAGGATTTGGTAATGTCCTACGAGACAAAACCCGTCAGCGATTTTCCATCTGGTATGGCGCTGTCAGGCAAAGTCGCAGAGCCATTCCTTTACGTGAATTTCGATGTGACACTCGCACCAGATTGAAATTCAACGGAAACCTTTCTGACTTGTGCTTAACCCCAGAACCTCACAGGGGCAGTTCGGTTGGCGAGCAGATTTCTAAGGTTGTTCCACCTCTGTTCACAAAATCTAATACTCATCTGTCGAGGCTAAAAAGGCTCGAACCGGACCTTTGGTGCATCAGTGACGAAAGTTTGCTATGGAGAAACAATAGTGAGCCAAATTCACATATTCGTGTGACCGGTCGTCGCATCTCATACTTTGCAAGTTAGACTAGGTAGTAGGTCTCGGCGGTTGCGCCCTCCCGGGCACTGTCAGACAAAACGAGGTTGAGCCGTGCAGGGTGGTTTCGTAGCCTCGCCGTATGACAAAACACTCCCCATTCAGGTACTTTAAAACGAGTCCTGAGATCATCCGCTTGGCTGTGGCGCTTGGTGTTCGTTTTCCACTTTAGCTTCGTTAAAGCGAATAACGTTGGTCTATGGCGTTTAGGGATGAAAAACACTCGCAATTCACCTCAATCACGCCGCTACGCTCGTTTAGTGGCGCCAATTATTGA
>CALGTJ010000060.1 GCA_937901435.1 uncultured Rhodobacter sp.
CTTCATAGCAAACATTGCTCGAAAGAGACCGGAACTAAAACGGGGCAAGACCACCGCGCACGTAATGCACACGCCTCGCCACGCCGTATTCAGCGGCGATGCGGCGAATTTCACGACGCAGATTGACGCGTCCATCCTCAAGGGGGTGGGCCTTGAAAACCATGTGATGATGCGTCGGCGCGCCATTCGCAAAACCTTTGATGACCAATTCAAGGAAATCGACCATCGAGGCAAAGGGGCTGTGGTTTTGGAAACTGCTATCATGTTCCAGCTGCAGCAGCGCCAGATGATACGGAAAGCCACCGTATTTCACCCGCCATGTGGATTGAACCCGATCCGCCCAGAGGTACGGCATCAACAACAGGCGTTTGATATAAAGACGAAATTCTTGCGACACGCTTAGCGAGCGGTGTGGTTCGAACGTCCGGTAGGGGCGATTTTTAAACAGAACAAACCAATGATACAGCGCGCCGTAAAACACGTGCTGGCGCATGTCGCCCCAATGGGCCGGGGCCTCTGGGATGTCCAGTTCTGCTTTGGCGAGGGTCTTTTGCATCTCTGCAACCCCGAGGTTCATCAGCGCAGAATTGCCGTTGGAACCGCCCCGCTCGTAGGTGACCCAATAGGGGCGCAGGTATCCCTCTTCAAAGACATGCACCATGATGCCCAGCTTTTTGGCGACCATCACCGCCTCGCTGTGGATGCGGCGGGTGTCGCCATATAGCACGATGTCGGTGATGCCCTTTTCATCGACCAGATGGGCAAACCTGTCTGCCCAGTCATCGATCGGTTGTTGAAAGGCGATGTAGGTTGCGGGGTCATGCCAAAACGCCGCGTCGCCCGCATTGAAACCAACACGCCAGACGTCAGAGCCTGCCGCGCGCAGCATCTTGCCCAAACGCCAAAAGAACGGCCCATGCGGTCCTTGCAAGAACATAAATCGGCGGTTTTGTCCTGTTACCATGGCCTGTCCTGTTCGCTCTGCGCCGCCTTTAAAGGTCGGACTCCTGCAGCCTTTTGTGCTCTCCTCGTAATTTATCAATCTTTAGGGCAAAGTTATGACCAAACTCGAAACAATCCTGGCTCTTGCGCAATAATCTTTGCGCCATTAGCAAGATCCAAACGAAAGGGCGGTCCATGTTTACAGGCATCATCACGGATATCGGCGAGATCATCGCGGTCGACCAACAGGGCGATCTGCGCGCGCGGATTGGCACGACGTATGACATTGATGGCATTGCGATCGGGGCCTCGATTGCCTGTGACGGCGTCTGCCTGACGGTGATTGCCGTGGGGCGCAGTCCACGCAATTGGTTCGACGTGCAAATCAGCGCAGAGAGCGTGTCCAAGACCAATATCGGCCGAAATGGATGGGTGCCGGGCAAGCGCATCAATCTGGAGCGTGCCCTTAAGGTCGGGGACGAGTTGGGCGGGCATATTGTATCGGGCCATATCGACGGTGTCGCCGATCTGATCGCCATGAGCGACGAGGGCGACAGCACCCGCATGACGTTTCGCGCGCCGGAAGACATGGCGCGGTTCATCGCGCCCAAGGGATCGGTTGCGCTGAATGGCACCTCGCTGACCGTGAACGAGGTCAATGGCCGCGAGTTCGGCGTCAACCTCATCCCGCACACCCAAACCGTCACCACTTGGGGCGACAGCAGGGTGGGTGATGCGATCAATCTGGAGATCGACACATTGGCGCGCTACGTCGCCCGGCTTCAGGAATGGCAATAACCGCATCTGGCCAGTTGTGCATAGATTGATTACGCTACGGTTAATTCTTGTGGAGTAAGCATCATGGCCTCTTGGACTTTCTTTCAATGGATCACGGCTGTTGCCGCTGTTTTTGGTATCATCGGCGTGCTCTATGGCTTCTGGAACGGGCGTAAACGGCAGGTCAGCACGAAAAACGTAGCCAGCAACTCTCGGGACGTGACCCAAACCGGGGGTGAGGGCGTGACCGAAAATGAGGCCAAAGACAGCACAAATGTGAATCAGTCCGGCAAATGATTGGGTCAAAGACAGATAACTCTGTCGATGGGTCGACCAATGTCACGCAGGCAGGGCGTGATGTGCATGGCATTCCGCCTGAAACCCACAAAGAGATGATGCAAACCGCGCTGGCGGATTTGCGCAGGGATCTAGAGGATAAACACGCCGAGGCGCGCCGCGCGGATTCGGCTGAATTGAAGATGCTGCAAATGCAGATCGATCTTCTGAACAGCAAGATCGGCGAATATGAACGCAGGCTGGCCGATCCAGAGCAGTCCTATCAAGACTACCTGTCCCGCATCGCGGAACTGGAACAACTGCTGGAAAACGCCACAGTCGAGATCGGCGACAATCGGATCAAGGCCGCCACAGCCGCGATGGAGGCCGGGGACAACAGCCTAGCCGATGACATCTTTGCCGAGGTGGAAGAGTTCGAGGC
>CALGTJ010000061.1 GCA_937901435.1 uncultured Rhodobacter sp.
TGGTTCATGGCGCAGACCCTGCCGGATGGCAATGGGTCCGTCAATCACGCAAGCGATCTATCTGGCCGGGATTATTGCGCGCCCGCGCCTTCCGAAGACTTGGCCCACAGGTTAATGGCCTCGTCTACGGCATAGGTATCGATCTCTGTCAGTTCCGCCTCGGTGAAGTCCAGATTGTCCACGGCCCCGGCACATTCCACGATCTGATCGGGCTTTGACGCGCCGATCAGGGCAGTGGTGATACCCTCGTTGCGCAGGACCCAAGCGATGGCCATCTGTGCAAGGCTTTGCCCGCGGTTCTGGGCGATCTCATCCAGCGCCTTGATCCGGTCCAGCACCTCGTCAGAGATTTTATCGGGGTTCAGGGATTTGCCTTGTGCCGCGCGGCTTTGTTCCGGGATGCCGCCCAGATATTTGCGGGTCAGCATACCCTGAGCGAGCGGTGTAAAGGCGATAGAGCCGACGCCAAGCTCTGCGAGCGTGTCCTTCAGCCCGTCTTTTTCGACCCAGCGGTTGAACATATTGTAGCTGGGCTGGTGGATCAGGCAGGGGGTGCCAAGATCCTTGAGGATTGCCACAGCCTCGCGCGTGCGCTGGGTGTTATAGGACGAAATCCCGGCATAAAGCGCACGGCCAGAGCGCACGATACGGTCCAGCGCGCCCATGGTCTCTTCCAAAGGCGTGTCGGGATCAAAGCGGTGCGAATAGAAGATATCGACATAATCCAGCCCCATCCGTTTCAACGAGGCATCACAAGAGGCCAGCATGTACTTGCGGCTGCCCCATTCGCCGTAGGGGCCGTCATACATCCTGTAGCCCGCCTTGGACGAGATGATCATCTCGTCGCGCAGACCTGCGAAATCTGTCGCGAGGATTTCGCCAAACGCCTCTTCGGCACTGCCCGGAGGCGGGCCATAGTTATTGGCCAGATCGAAATGGGTGATGCCAAGGTCAAAGGCCGTGCGACACATCTCGCGCTTGATCGAATGCGGGGTGTCGCCGCCAAAGTTGTGCCACAGTCCCAGCGAGATGGCGGGCAATTTCAGGCCAGACGCCCCGCAGCGGCGGTAAGTCATCGTCTCGTAACGTTCGGGGGCTGGGCGGTACATGGGTGTTTTCCTTATGTCATCAGATCCGCGGCGGCATCCGGGCCAAGAGCGTCGGGGCGCGCGCAGGTGGTGGTGAGGTCGACAAAGCTGCCAGTTTCACCGGATGCAAGAATTGACGTCATAACATCCACCGCATGGATCGCAAGGTCCAGCGAGCAGCGATGCGGGCGGCCCTGCACGATGCCCTGCGCCATATCGGCCAGTCCGGCGGTGCGGTAATTGGCACGGTTCAACTCTTCGTTGGGCACGCCAAAGGGGTGCTGCCATGGCGCGACCCGTTCGATCATGCCGTTTTCGCCCCCCCGTTCCAGATCGCCGCCAAAGAAGTTCGGATCGGGCAGAAACAATGTGCCTTTTGTGCCGTAGAGTTCCATATGCCCGTGACGATGCGCCCAGATATCCCAACTGGCAGAGAGGGTGATCGTCGCGCCATTGGCAAAGGACAAAAGGGCGTGGATGTTGGTCGGCGTTTCCACCGGGATCACCTCGCCGTAACGTGGCTGCGAGGTGATGGTGCGGGTGGGCGTCGCGCTGGTGGTCAGTGCCGCAACGCGGGTCACAGGCCCCAGCAATTGCAGCAGGTTGGTCACATAATAAGGGCCAACATCCAGAACCGGGCCTGCACCGGGCTGAAAAAAGAAATCCGGGTTCGGGTGCCAGTCTTCCATGCCGTGGCTCATCACGTGGCAGGTGCCCGCGATCACCTCGCCGATCTCGCCTGTATCGATCATCTGGCGGGCTTGCTGCGGGGTGCCGCCAAGGAACGTGTCGGGCGCCGCGCCGACGCGCAGCCCTTTGGCCTGCGCCAGCGCGCGCAGATCCTCGCCCTCTGGCAAGCTTAGCACCAATGGCTTTTCCGAATAGGCATGTTTGCCTGCCTCTAGAATGCTTTTGGTCACGGCGTAATGTGCTGCGGGGATCGTGAGATTAACAATGATATCAATGTCATCGGCGGCCAGAAGGTCATCAATGCTATAGGCATAAACGTCAAATTCCGCGCCACGCGCCTGCGCCGCCTCTGGGGTGAGGTCGGCCACGCCGCGCACCTCGATATTGCGAAACAGGGGGGCGAGTTTCAGATAGGCGGTCGAGATATTGCCGCAACCGATAATGCCAACGCCAAGTGTGCTCATGAGTGTGCTCCTTACATCGCTTGCATCGCAGAGATCGAGCGCGTGGCAAAGCGTTTGTGATCGTTGGGGTTGTCATGTTCGATCACGAAATAGGTGGTTGTCCCGGCCTTGAGGGCTGATATCAGCGCGGGCCAATCCATCGTGCCGTGGCCTACATCGGCCCAGCCGTCTTCGTCTATACAGGTGCCGGGGGCGGCGATGTCCTTGATATGGGCAGACAAAAGGCGGTCGCTATACCTTTTGATCCACGCCATCGGGTCTTGTCCGCCGCGCACGACCCATGCCACGTCCATTTCCAGCGCCAGATCGTCGCTGGCTTGCAGGATCAGATCAAGCGGGCGATCCGAACCGCCAAGGTCCACAAACTCAAAGTCGTGGTTGTGCCAACCGAACTTCAACCCCGCGTCCATGATCGGCTTGCCCGCCTCGGCCAGATCGCGCCCAAACTGCGCCCAGCCCGCCGCATCGGTCGGGCGCTCGTCTGGCATCAGGTGAGGGACGAAAATCGCCTTCAGCCCAAGGGTTTTGGCAACGGCAAGCGCCTGTTCCGGCGTGTCACGCACCATGTCAAAGCCCATATGCCCGGTGGGCATGGTCAGGCCCGTCGCGTCCATCCCGGCCTTGAGATCGGCCAAAGCCGTGCCATCAAAGAGACCGCCGTAGCCCTCGACCTGCGCATAGCCCGCGTCGGCCACCATTTTCAACGTGTCGCCAACAGGCGGAAAGTTGCGAGAGCTGTAAAGCTGGTAGGAAAAATCGGTCATAGAATTGCTCTTTATCCGGGGCTGCGCTGTGGGCGTTTTGTATAGAGGGTTTGAGAGGCAAACGCGAGGTTGGCGACTGTCCGACGACAGCCGCCGATAAAGACCGTCAGGATTCTCCTGCTCTCTAGTCCGACGTATGGGTCAGTTCCGGCACATCCGATGCGCCCGCCGATCCGCGCCCGCTGAGAGAGGGGTTTTCCATAAAGAACCTGTGGCAATTGAACGGCTGTTCAATTCCCGAGATATCCGCGCGGGTAAAACTGCCATCGGGGGCCATCACCCAGCTTTGCGCCTGATCCTTCAGATTGGCGGCCATGATCTGACCGACGATCTGGGCCTTGACGGTGCCGTTCAGGATCTCGACAAGCGTTTCGACGCGCCGGTTCAGGTTGCGGTCCATCCAATCGGCGGACGACATATAAACCCGTGCCTTTTTCGACGGCAGGCCATAGCCGTTGCCAAAACACACGATGCGCGAGTGTTCCAGAAACCGCCCGACGATGGATTTGACCCGGATATTCTCGCTCAAGCCCTGAATACCGGGCCGTAACCCACAGATGCCCCGGATCACCAGATTGATCTTAACGCCCTTTTGCGAAGCCGCATAAAGCGCGTCGATCACGTCGGGTTCGACCAGCGAATTCATCTTGGCCCAGATCTCTCCACGCTTGCCCGCCTCGGCAAACGCGCCTTCAGCCTCGATCCGCTCCAACAAGGTGGATTTCAGGGTCAGGGGCGAGATTGACAGATTCTCCAGCCCGTCCGGAGGGGCATAGCCGCCCACATAATTAAAGACCTTGGTGGCATCCCGCCCGAGGGCCGCATCGCATGTAAACAGCGACAGATCCGTATAAATCCGGGCCGTTATAGGGTGGTAATTGCCGGTCCCGTAATGGGTGTAATTCACCAGCGTCTTACCTTCGCGCCGCACAACAGTGCTGATCTTGGCGTGGGTTTTGTAGTTGATAAAACCATAGACCACATGCGCGCCCGCCCGTTCCAGCTTGCGCGACTGGCGGATGTTGGCGGCCTCGTCAAACCGGGCCTTGAGTTCCACCAGCGCGGTCACCGATTTGCCATTCTCTGCGGCCTCGCAGAGGGCGTCCACGATGGGCGACTGGTTTGACGTGCGATAGAGCGTCTGTTTGATCGCCAGAACATTGGGATCATTTGCCGCCTGCTGCAAGAACCGCACGACCATATCGAAGGTCTCGTAGGGGTGGTGCAGCAGCATGTCTTTTTTGCTGATCGCGGCAAACATATCGCCGTCGTGGTCCTGCACCCGTTCGGGCACACGCGGCGTGAACGACGGCCACAGCAGATCGGGGCGGTCATCAGAGACCAGTTCCTTTAGGTCAGACATGCCGATCAGCCCGTCCAGTTCGATCACGTCGATCTCGTCGACATGCAACTCTGCCATGATGACGCGGCGCAGGGCTGCGGGGGCATTGGCGCTGAGTTTGAGGCGGATCACCTCGCCCCGGCGGCGGCGTTTCAGCGCGACCTCGAACTCGCGCACCAGATCCTCGGCCTCGTCCTCGACCTCCAGATCGCTGTCGCGCAGCACGCGAAAGGCGCAATTGCCGGTCAGTTTATAGCCCGGAAACAGCGTGCCGATGTGCAGGAGCAGCAATTCTTCCAGCGGCAGATAGCGTTTGTGGGTCTCGTCATCCGGCAGGGGGATAAAGCGGTCGATCTGGTTGGGGATGGGCAAAAGCGCCTGCAACAGGCGTTTGTCGGCACGCCGTTCCATTTGCAGGGCAAGGGCAAAGCCGGTGTTTGGAATGAACGGAAAAGGATGGGCTGGGTCGATGGCAAGCGGTGACAGAACCGGAAAGACGGCGTTCAGAAACACGTCGTTCAGATAGGTCTTGTCCTCTTTGCCAAGGCTGTCGCGGGTTTCCAGCCGCAGGCCCTGCGCGTCCATCTCGACGCGCAGCGTTTCCCAGACCCGTTGCTGGTGATCCATCAAACCGCGGGCATCATGGTCGATCACCGCCAATTGTTCTGCCGGGGTCAGCCCGTCGACCGAGGGCGTTGTATTGCCCGCATGGGCCAGTTCGCGCAGGCCCGCGACACGGACAGAGTAGAATTCATCGAGGTTATCGGCAGAGATCGACAAAAAGCGCAGCCGTTCCAGCAAGGGCGTCTTGGGGTTGTCTGCCTCTTCTAGCACCCGCCAGTTGAAGCCCAGCCAGCTGAGTTCGCGGTTATAAAAACGTTTCGGACCGGCAAAATCGCCAGCGTCAAGAATTTCGGGCGCAGAGAACGGCGCCTCTAGAAAATTTGCATCGATCATGCGTCCATTATCGCAACCTCTTGTAAATAAAGAGTGACAGTTATGACGCGGCCTGTCCCGGTTCGTCCTGCGCCTGTCCGTTCTGTTCCAATTCGTCCAGTATCTCGCCGGCAAGTGTCCGGTTCATCCGCCGCTTTTGGGTCAGGGCGGCGTGATCCAGTGCGGCGACCGCACGGCTGGCCCCAACGAAAGAGCGTTCCATTCGGCTAAGAAGATAAGACACCAGATCCGCCTCGACCGCCAGTTGTCGATCTGCAAAAAGTTTGATCAGGACGGCGGCCAGCAATTCGTCGTCCGGTGGCTGGATCGATACCATCGCGCTGCCCTGAATGCGGCTTTGCAGATCGGGCAGGGACAGTTCCCACCGGGCGGGCAGTTTTTGCGCGCTCAGCAGCAGGGCAGAGCCGTTGGATTGCGTCAGATTATGAAGGTGGAACAGGGCCTGTTCGGCCTCGGCGTTGCCCGCGATCTCATCGGCGTTTTCCACGACGACTGGACCGGCGGCAAGGGCCGCTATCTCGACCTCTGGCAAGGTCTTGGCCGCAATGATCCTTGCCCCTGTCATTGCAGCCCAGACATGAGCCAAATGGGTCTTGCCCGACCCCTCTGGCCCGATCAGCAACAGTTTGCCCTGTGGCCAGTCATGCCATGTCTGGATCGTGTCCACAGCCACGGCATTGCTGGGCGAGACAAAGAAATCGCCACGCCCCAAAGCCGTTTCAGAGGGCAAGTCAAAGGTCAGTTGTTGCGCCATTTCGGCTCTTTAGCGATCGGCGGGCAAGGGGACAAGCGTCGATCAGGCTTTGTCATCCGAGTCCCGGCCTAAGTTTGGTTCTGCGTCCGGGGGGGGCGGGCTTTTGGCTTCATATCCGCGATAAAGTCGCCCGCGCAGATACTCTTTGACGCCAAAGCGCGTCAGCACGCCCAAAGCCGCCGTCACCGGCACCGCAACCAACAGCCCGACAAAACCGAACAACGCCCCGAACAGGCTGAGCGAAAACAGCAGCCAGA
>CALGTJ010000062.1 GCA_937901435.1 uncultured Rhodobacter sp.
CGCCGTTGAATCACGCGAACATTTTAAGCCATGCTTTATCGACTGGGTGCCGGAGGATCTGACCAATGATTTGCGCGATAACGGCAAGCAAAGTTGGCCAGAGGTCGCGCAGATCCTTGCAATAGAGATTTGAGAATAAAGCCAGAGGAGAAAAACATGGGTCGTTTAGATGGAAAAACAGCCGCAATCACCGGTGGCGCACGCGGTATTGGCGCTGAATACGCTAAGAAACTGGCGTCTGAGGGGGCCAACGTCGTTGTCACGGACATTCTTGATCCCGCAGACGTGGTGGCAGAGATTAATGCTGGCTCTGGCGGCAAAGCGGTTGGATTGGTCGTAGATGTGACCTCGGATGATGATCTTAACGCCATGGTCGCAAAGGCCGAAAGTGAGTTTGGCGCGCTCAATATCGTGATCAACAACGCGGGTTTGTTTGCGAACTTGGAGCTAAAGCCGTTTTTCCAGATCGACAACGACGAGTTTGATAAAGTCATGACGATCAACGCGCGTTCTATCCACCAATCGACCAAAGCAGCACTTCCTGCATTGGTGCGCGCGGGCGGCGGTAAGATCGTCAATATCGCCTCCGGCACGTTCTACTATGGCCCTCCCGGCCTGTCTCACTACACTGCGTCCAAAGCAGCAGTGATAGGTTTGACCCGTGGTCATGCTCGTGAGCTTGGTGACAAGAACATTCAGATCAACGCCATCGCTGTTGGTCTGACGGAAAGCAGCTCGATCCGCGGTGAAGACAAGTGGGATCGCGCGCGCGCACCCACCGTCGATTCCCGCTCAATCAAACGCGAGATGGTGCCAGAAGACTTGCTGGGGACTCTCGTGTTCCTATGCACCTCTGACAGCGATTTTATTACGGGCCAGACGATCAACGTCGATGGTGGAAAGATAAACTTGTAAATCGAATGGGCAACACACAATCAAAGCGCAAAAATATACTCTTCATCATGTGTGATCAGTTGCGTTATGACTATCTTTCGTGCGCGGGTCATAAAACTTTGCACACGCCCAACATCGACTCGCTGGCAGAGCGCGGCGTGCGCTTTTCCAACGCTTACGTGCAGTCGCCAATTTGTGGCCCCAGCCGGATGAGCACTTACACGGGACGTTATCCATCCTCTCACGGTGCGACGGCAAATTTTGTGCCGTTGCGGGTGGGTGAGAAGAACATTGGTGATCATCTCAAGCCTTTGGGCATACGCCCTGTTTTGGTGGGCAAGACGCACATGATCCCAGATCAAGAAGGGATGAAGCGCCTTGGCATCGATCCAGCCAGTGCCATTGGCGTACACCACGCACAGGTTGGGTTTGAACCTTATGAGCGTGATGACGGCATCCATCCTGATGTGGTTCTGAAGCCGAATGTTGCCTATAATAATTACCTCAAGGAACGCGGTTTTGATGATCACGAAAACCCATGGCATTGGGCCGCAAATTCAGTCGAGCGTGACGGCGAAGTACGTTCCGGCTTCTTCAACGATGTTTCTCAGCTGCCGGCGCGTGTTAGCGATGAGGAGTCCGAGACGCCTTACATGACGCGCCGCGCGATGCAGTTTTTGGAAGAGGACGATGGGGAGCAGCCATGGCTATTGCATCTGAGCTATATCAAGCCGCATTGGCCCTACATCGCCCCTGCGCCCTACAACGATATGTACTCTGCCGCAGATGTCCAGGAGGTGCATAGTTCCGAGCAGGAACGCGAAAACAACAACCCCTTGGCGCAGCATTTCCAAGAGCGGATCTGCGGGCGCACCTTCTCAAAAGCAGAGGCGCGCGAGACGGTCATCCCGACCTATATGGGCTTGATCAAACAGATTGATGACCAGCTTGGCATTTTGTTCGACTTCATGGCTCAAAAGGATCTGATGAAGGATACGATGATTGTGTTCACATCCGATCATGGCGAATATTTTGGCGATCACTGGATGGGGGACAAAGATTTTTTCCACGATCCTGCGGTAAAAATTCCGCTGATCATTGCCGATCCTGATCCGTCTTGTGATTCAACGCGCGGCACTGTTCAAAACAGGCCTGTAGAGTCGATCGATCTATTGCCGACCTTCATCGAATATGCTGACGGCGCTGTGCCTAAACATGTTATTGACGGCCGTTCGTTGTTGCCACTGTTGCAAGGCGAGGATGTGCCTTGGCGCGAATATGTGGTGAGCGAATATGACTATTTTCAACAGACTTTCAGTCCCAAGACAGGGCGCGCACCTCTCGACTGTCGCATATATATGATTAAGAGTGATCGCTGGAAATATATCCATGCCCCTGGCTATGCCCCGATGTTGTTCGATCTGGAGAACGATCCAGACGAGTTTATGGACTTGGGCTGCTCTGACGATCACGCAGAGGCGCGACAGCAGATGCACTATGCCTTGGCTGATTGGTCCTTGCAATATCGTCAGCGCGAAACTGTATCCGAGGAACGGGCGCAGCAGATGGTTGGTCTTGAGGACAAGTTCGGAGTTTTGATCGGGTATTGGGATGAGGAAGACGTAAAAGCACCTGCGACCGCACCTGATTTTGCAAAATATGTAACCAACGGAACTTTGCGCAAGAGCAAGGCCGTTCTTTGATCTACTGGGAGGTAATCATGATCAAAAATTTAGTGAGCGCCGGAATGGCAATAGGGCTTTTGGCAGGCACGGCTTCTGCGCAAACGCTTTTGACGGCGGAGACGGGACCACCCGCAACGGTTCCGTTCACTTCAACGACAACGCTTGCTGAAATTGCAGCTGGTGCTGGCATCGCAAATATGCAGGTTGCAGACAGTCAAACCTTGACCAACTCGCTTCAAAACGTGGCGGAGGGCAAGACAGACGTCTCCGGTGCGCCTCTTATTCTGACATTTTTGATGTCCAAAGGTGCAGGCCCTTACGCCAAGCTTGGCAAAGAAAAAGGCAGCGAGTTGATCGGCAATGTTCAAGCGCTTTACACATTTAATTACGGTGGTTTTGGTCTTTATGCCTACAACAGTTCAAGCGTTAAGGGCTGGGATGATGTCGCAGGCAAGACCATCTTGAACGGTCCACCGCGTGGTGCGGCCTTGACCAATGACCGTGGCATTTTGCAGCTCGTCAGTGGCGTAGAAGACGGCAAAGATTACAAAGGTATTCAGGTAAATTGGGGTCAAATGCCAAAGACCATCACAGATGGTTCTGCAGATGCAATGATGCTGCCTGTCACATTTCCTGACGGCCGTATCACACGCTCGCTTTCGGCGGGTGATATGACGTTGTGGTCTATCCCTAAGGATATCTGGGAAGGCGCAGCTATGCAGAAATATATCAAAAGCCCGGGTACGGCGGGTATTACGTTCGACCTTGCTAACGTTGCGCCTGTCGACGGTCTGACAATCGTCAGCGAAGATGGCATTTGGCGCAGCCCGACGACAGTTGGCGCGGAAGTGGTGAACGCAAGCATGGACTTTGAGACGGCCAAAGCACTAACAAAAGCGATGTTGGACAACACTGAAACGTTTTTGACCAAAGCGCCCTACATGGCAACGACAAAGGTCGGATCTGTTGGCTTTGGCCTCTGTGGCGCGGTTCCCGTTAAATACCATCCTGGTGCGGTCGCAGCCTATGAAGAAGCGGGCATGACTGTGCCAGATTGCGCAAGGCCTTAATGATTTAGCCTCGGCAAAAACAAGCGTTTGAGGGTCGCGACATTGTCGCGGCTCTTAAAGTATCTAAAGGGCAGGATCCCAAGAATGAGCGACA
>CALGTJ010000063.1 GCA_937901435.1 uncultured Rhodobacter sp.
CATTTCGTCAATCGTTTCGGATTTGGTGACCGCCAAGGCCCAAGCGCGCGAGAAATGGATCAGGAACACATAGTCCTGCCGCAGGTAATGCAGAAAGGCCGCGCGGGGCAGCGTGCCGTCACGCAGACCTTCGACAAAGGCATGGCGGGTGTAGTCCTGCCACGCTGCGTCAGCCGCCTCGCGCCAGAGCGGAAATATCGCGCCATAGCTCACTGCGCGCGCCTCACTGCGCACCCAGATCGATGGCGAGATCAGAGACAGAGCGCGTGCCCTCGATCAAGCCAGCGTCCGACAAGAAGGCCTCGAACCGCGCATAGCGGCCCGCGTCCAGCGCGGCAGGGCGCAAGGCAAAGCGAGGGATCGTGTCGACCCATGCCTTTTCATTCAACGCGTCGTTCAGTTCAGTCGACGTTGCAGCAAAGATTTCCCAGCTCTCAACCGGGTGGTTGACGATATACTGTGTCGCCTTCTCGGTCGCGGCCATGAAACGGCGCAGCATATCCACATCCATCGTTTCGGGATTGGCCACATAGATCAGCTCGTCATAGGCAGGCAGGCCCTCTTCTTCGAGAAAGAAACAGCGCCCTTCGATGCCCTCAATCTCCATCTGGTTCAGTTCGAAGTTGCGAAAAGCGCCGATCACCGCGTCAACCTGACCAGACATCAAGGCAGGTGAGAGGGACCAGTTGACGTTGACCAGTTCGATCTCTTCCATCGACACGCCGTTACTGGCAAGGATCGTGCTTAGCAGCGCCTCTTCGACACCCGCGACGGAAAAGCCGATTTTCGCGTCCTTGAGGTCGGCGATCGTGTCGATGGGTCCATCTTTCAGCACCAAAAGGCAATTCAGCGGCGAGGCGACAAGCGTGCCGACGCGCACCAAGGGCAGGCCTTCGGCCACCTGAAGGTGCAGTTGCGGCTGATAGGAAATCGCGAGATCCGCGCGCCCTGCGGCGGCCATCTTTGGCGGATCGGCGGGATCAGCCGGGGCGATGACCTCTATTTCAAGGCCCGCCTCTGCGAAATAGCCGTTTTCCTGCGCGATGATGATGGGGCCGTGGTTGGGGTTCACAAACCAGTCAAGGATCAACGTCATCTTGTCCTGCGCAAAGGCAGGCAAGGCCGTCGCGATCAGCGCGGCGGTGATCAGAGGAAGTTTCATGCAAGCTCTCCTTGGGTTTCTTGCGAAATAGATGTGTCGCCAAAGGCGACGAGTGTGATCTCTCCGTCCCAATGGGGGCGAAGGCGTTCAGCGGCTTGCCATGCGCGCAGACCAGAGCGGCAGCACAACACGGCGCGTGTCTGGGCGGCGGGCCGTGGCCCTTGCGGGCCAAAATCCGTAACGCTCAGGCGCTGCGCAGAGGGATGTGCCAAAGGGGCCTCATCCGGGGCGCGCAGATCGGCGATGAAATCATCCGCGCGCAGGTCAGCGGGCGCAATGAAACGCGGGGCGTTCTGTGGCTCTGGCGCGCTGTCAAACCGGAAGCCACCAAAGCGCCACGTCTGGGCATCAATCGTGGTCAGTTGCCCCATCGGCCTTGGGTCCATCCCGGCAAGCTGCGCCAGCGCCATCTGTGCCTGCATCGCGCCAATCACGCCAACCACAGGCCCCAGAACACCGTCCTCTGCACAACTGCCCATGCGCTGCGGCAGGTCCGGAAAGAGCGCGCGCAAGGATGGGGCCTTGGCGCAGAAACCGCCGACATAGCCACTTGTGCCCGTGACCGAGGCGCTGATTAGCGGGGTCTGCCTCGCATGGCAATGGTCCGACAGGATATAGCTGGCGGCAAAGCTATCGGCACAGTCAAGCACCAGATCAACGCCCTGACAGAACCGCGCGACATTCGCCGGATCAAGCGCGCTCTGGATGGATTCTATCCGGCAGTCGTCATTCAGCACCCGCATATGCTGTGCGGCGGTTGGTGCCTTTGCCTGCCCAATGTCGGTTTGGCGAAACAGGGTCTGACGGTGCAGGTTGCTTTCGTCGACCACATCGGGATCGACCAGTCTGATCCGCCCGACACCAGCGCCGACCAGATATTGCAACACTGGGGCCGCCAACCCACCTGCGCCCACGACCAGCACATGCGCCGCCTTCAGGCGCGCCTGCCCGGTCTCGCCCAATGCGGGCACAGCAATCTGGCGCGTATAGCGGCTCATTCGGTCACATCCAGCCATGCGCGCAGGCGCGCCTCAGGGTCGGCATGCAGCGTGATGTCGGTCACGGCAGAAACAATATCCGCCCCGGCGGCAAAGGCGCCGGGCGCGCGATCCACGCTCATTCCCCCGATGGCAACCAAAGGAATGTCACCGATCCGCGCCTTCCATTCGGTCAGCTTTTCGACACCCTGCTGGTGCCATTTCATCTGTTTCAGGATCGTTGGATAAACCGGACCCAGCGCCACATAATCCGGGCTCAACGCCAAGGCACGGTCCAACTCGGCGTGATCGTGGGTGCTGATGCCCAGCTTAAGCCCTGCGCGGCGAATGGCGTGAATGTCAGCCTCGTCCAGATCCTCTTGGCCCAGATGCAGCCAGTCGCAGCCCAGATCAATCGCGATCTGCCAGTGATCATTGACGACCAGCACCGCGCCATGCGCGCGACAAAGCGTCTGACCCTCAGAAATCATCTGACGCAACTCGGCGTCAGGCCTGTCCTTGATCCGCAATTGCACCAGCTTGACACCAAGCGGCAGCGCGCGGCGCAGCCAGTTCACATCGTCAAAAATCGGGTAAAACCGTGCTAAACTCATCCCAGAAACGCCTTTCCGATCACAGGGGTCGAGGGGGCTGCCATATCGCGAGGCTCCATCGGATCAGCCTCGAACGCCAGCCGTCCGGCCTCGATGGCGCGGGCAAACCCTTGCGCCATCCGCGCCGGGTCGCCCGCCTTGGCCACAGCCGTGTTCAGTAGCACCGCGTCATAGCCCATCTCCATCGCTTGCGCGGCCTGAGAGGGCAGGCCCAGCCCGGCATCCACCACCAGCGGCACATCGGGAAACTGCGCGCGCAGGGTGCGCAGGCCATACGGATTGGTCAGGCCAAGCCCGGTGCCAATCGGCGCGCCCCAAGGCATCAGCACCTCGCACCCCACCTCTAGCAATCGGTCGGCCAGCACCACGTCTTCGGTGGTGTAAGGAAAGACCTGAAACCCCTCGTCAGTCAGGATGCGCGCAGCCTCGACCAGACCGAAGGGGTCGGGTTGCAGGGTGTCGCTATGGCCGATGACCTCTAGCTTGATCCAGGGCGTGCCAAAGATTTCGCGCGCCATCTGGGCCGTGGTGACGGCCTCTTTGACAGAATAACAGCCCGCAGTATTGGGCAGGACCTTGACGCCGAGATCCTTGATCAGCGTCCAAAAGTCACCACCCGCCGTTCCCCCGCCCGCCTCGCGGCGTACGGACACGGTTGCAATGCCCGCACCGCTTTGGCGAAAGGCATCGGCCATGATGGACGGCGAGGGATAGAGTGCTGTGCCCAGCATGAACCGCGAGGCGACTTGCGTGCCATAAAAGCTGACCATTGCTTAGCCCCCCTGCTTTGGTGCGACGATTTCCAGACGGTCGCCGTTTGACAAAGGGGTCGTTGCGCGCAGGGCGCTTGGAACGAAGGCTTCGTTCAAAGCTGTCGCCACAGCCGCGCCGCCATAGCCCAAGGCCTCTAGCGCATCGGCGAGGTTGGGGGCATCAAGGTCAGTCTCAACACCGTTCACGATTATCTTCATCCATTCTCTCCGGTGTGATGCCGTCACAGATCAGATCCGCCGCCATCCGCGCCATGGCGGGGGCCAGCAAAAAGCCATGTCTGAACAGGCCATTGATATAAAGCGTGTCCCCCGCCCGGCGCAGGCGCGGCAGGTTGTCGGGAAAGGCCGGGCGCGCGTCGGTGCCGATCTCGACCAGTTCCGCCTCGCCAAAGGCCGGATGCAGGGCATAGGCCGCGCTGAGCAGTTCCAGCAGCGAGCGGACCGAGGCGCGGCCACGTTCGCCGCTTTCGATCTGTGTGGCGCCCAGCATAAAGACGCCATCACCGCGCGGCACCACATAAAGCGGGTGACGTGGGTGCAGCAGGCGGATCGGGCGGTGCAGCGTGACCTCTGGCGCGTGCAGGACAACCATTTCGCCTTTGACGCCGCGCAGATCGGGCAGCGCGTCTTTGGCGGCAAGCCCGCGACAGTCGATGGTCAGGCGGTGGGTTTTGGGGGCGTCCTGCTGGATCGTGATACCTTTGGCCTGCAGAGCATCGCGCAGATGCCCCAGCGCCTGACGCGGGGCCAGATGCGCCTCTGTGGCGAAATGCAGCGCGCGGCGGAATCGTCCTGCGAGTTGCGGCTCTAACGTGGCAATCTGGTCGGGGTTCAGGTCGGTGTGGTGGCTGGTGCGCCGGGCAAAGCGGTCAAGCTCTCGCCGGTCCCGGTCGAGGGTGACAACAAGCGAGCCATTGCGCTGCACCGGCACGCCCTGCGCGCCCCACCACCCGGCGGCCTCCTGGCCAAGGCGTACCACCGGTTCCTCGGCGCTTTCGCCCTCGCAAAAGGGCGCGAGCATCCCACCAGCCCACCAGGAACAGGCCTGTGGTCCGGGATCGGGTGTGCGGTCTTGCAGGGTGACGTTGATGCCACGGGATGTGAGTTCTGTGGCCACACACAGCCCCATAACGCCAGCGCCAAGGATATGGACGGGCCCAGTCATGGTCATGGTCATATCCAGACCGCATGGAAATGATGCACGGGACCGTGGCCTGCGCCGATGGCCAGCCTGTCTGCGGCGAGGATTGCCTGATGCAGCCATTCGTGGGCACGGCGTGTGGCCTCTGTCAGGGGCAGACCGCCTGCAAGATGGGCCGCGATGGCAGAGGAGAGCGTACAACCCGTGCCATGCGTGTTGCGGGTGTCGATGCGGGGTGCAGAAAGCTCAGTCACATCTGTGGCGGTGATCAACCGGTCGATACAGACGGGGCCATGGGCGTGACCACCCTTCATCAGCACGGCTTTGGCCCCCATGGCCAGCAGGGCGCACCCTTGGGCAATGACCTCTTCTGCGCTGTGCGCAACCTCGGTCTCCAGCAGGCGCGCGGCCTCTGGCAGGTTGGGTGTCAGCAACTCAGCGCGGGTCACCAGATGCACGCGCAAGGCGGCAATCGCCGCATCAGCCAAGAGCGCATCGCCGGACTTGGCGACCATCACCGGGTCAAGCACCACAGAGCCTCTATAGTCAGCGAGCGCACGCGCAACAGTTTCAACCACATTGGCCGTGCCAAGCATCCCGATCTTGACCGCATCCGCCCCGATATCATCCAGCACAGCTTTTATTTGTGCTGTGATGAGATCATCGGGCACCGGCGCGATCCCCGTCACACCAAGGGTGTTTTGCGCGGTCACAGCCGTCACTGCACTGGTGCCAAACACACCAAGGGCAGAAAACGTCTTGAGGTCAGCCTGAATCCCGGCACCGCCGCCGCTGTCAGATCCTGCAATTGTCAAAGCGGTGGCTGACTTGTCCATACGCGTCTTACTCCCTCTTTCCAGCGGGAACAAAGAGACAAGGGGTAGACGCCGTTGTCATTCTCTCCGTTCCCTACGCCGGTGCTGACCGGATCAGGTTCGATGGGTTGACGTAAGTCTCTCAGCCCGCATACACGAGCACCCCAACGGATAAATCAACGCTAGCAGCCGGATGAAACGATTGCAACACGACAAAGAGAGCGTCGCAGCCCAGTCGGATCGCAGTGGCATTGCAGTGGCATCGCAGTGACCTTGGACGACCCTGTCGACGTGCCGATTAGACCGTGTTTAGAGAGGCTTTGAGGCGGTAGTTTGCAAATCACTTTAACAAACGGTTCACTTGCGAGAGCCGACATGACCGCGATTGAGGTCCACCAAACTCAATCTTGAGTTGATTTGTTAACCTTGCGTTAACCAATTATGCAACCCAACCCAAGATATAGGGGGTGGTTTCAGGCAAATTTCACAAAAAACACACAGAATATGCCACAAGTTGCCGGATTTTGTGGTCCAGTGCCCATTTTACACTAGTCCGGCGGCACCAAATACGGTATTTCGATTGCGACAATAAAGCGGGCCACCTTAGAGCGCATCCGAGAGAGAGCGGTAAGGTCATGAGTACAATTGAATATGCTGTCCGCGACGCGGGCGGCCTGGCGCAACGTGGCAGTTTTTCAGACGGCGTATCCTCGACAATTTATGTCGCGCCCAGCAAGGACATTTCCCTAAACGTCCACCCGGATACTGTCCAAGCTTTCCATCAAATCGGCAACGATCTGCATGTCATTCTGGTCAACGGCCAAGTCCTTATATTGGACGGGTACTTTGACGAGAGCATCACGGGCGAGAAAAATCTATTCGTCAGCGAAGGCGGGCAGCTTCACGCGGTGCAACTGTCGAATGACGGCGATGAGACGCTGATCTTCAGCTATGACTCCATCGAAGTCGCCGGCAAGTGGAGCGCCTTTGACGACATGGTGTTTCTGGACATCGAATTGGTGGAACCCGTTGTTGCGCCTTTGGTTGCGCCTCTATTGGGTGGCATGGGCGGGCTTGCAGCCGGCGGTGCAGCTCTGGCTGGCGCCGCTGTCCTGACAGGCGGCGGTGGTGGCGGGGACGATGGCGGCGGTGGCGGGGCACCTGTTGTGCCGACCGTCGATGACGTCGCCATTGATCGTCTTGTCGGCGGCTCGAGAGTGTCCGATCTTCTGTGTATCTGTGATCTGGTTCATGCTTCCTGATAGGAG
>CALGTJ010000064.1 GCA_937901435.1 uncultured Rhodobacter sp.
TCCAGAAATCGGTCGAGGATTTCGCTGACGAAGAGGGCCGTCGCCCCCGGATGCTGGTGGTCAAGATGGGGCAGGACGGTCATGATCGCGGGGCCAAGGTGATTGCGACCGCCTTTGCTGACATCGGCTTTGACGTGGACGTGGGGCCCTTGTTTCAGACCCCTGACGAGGCCGCGCAGGACGCGATTGACAACGACGTTCATGTGGTCGGGATCTCGTCTCAGGCAGCGGGGCATAAGACGCTTGCGCCCAAACTGATCGAAAGCCTCAAGGCGCAGGGGGCGGGCGACATCATTGTGATCTGTGGGGGGGTGATTCCGCATCAGGATTATGATTTCCTGACAAAAGCGGGCGTAAAGGCGATCTTTGGCCCCGGCACCAATATCCCCGACGCCGCGCAAGATATCCTGCGCCTGATCCGGGAGGCGCGAAAGGACAGGGTATGACGGGGCACGTCACAGGCATCGGGGGCGTCTTTTTTCGGGCCGGGCATCCAGAGTCTTTGGCGAAATGGTACGCCGACCACCTTGGCGTCACCCCCTTTGGTCCGTGGCCGCAGGCAGAGGGCGTGTCGGTCTTTGCGCCTTTCCCGGCGGACACCGATTATTGGCCCGCAGGTAAGCAATGGATGCTGAACCTGCGTGTGTCGGGCTTGGATGCCCTTGTTGCACGCCTTGAGGCGGCTGGAATTGTCGCAGAGCGTCGCCCAGAGGAATGGGATACGCCAGAGACCGGGCGCTTTGCGCGCATCACCGACCCCGAAGGGAATGAGATCGAATTATGGGAACCCCCGAAATGAGGTGTCTTTATGAGTTGTCTTTATGAATAGACGGTCCAAAATCGTCACCGGTATGGGGCTGGGTCTGCTTTGGGGGGTGGGTCTGATCTGGGTCGGCTCGACCTATGTGAACCTGCCGATCTTCACCTATACATGGACGCTGTCGCTGGCCTTTCTGCTGCCCGGACTGGTGATGGCCCTGATGGTGGCGCGGATCGCGGCGCGGCGGTTTTTCGATGATGCCACCATTGATGGCGGCAGTTTTGCCCCCGGATCTGGCGCAGAGACCGACGCACGGGTGTTGCAAAACACCTTTGAACAACTGGTGCTGGCATTGGCGCTTTGGCCCGTCACAGGGTATATCCTTGGCAATAACGGCCCCGGTGTGATCCTGTGCCTTGGCATCGGGTTTGCCGTGATGCGCGTGCTGTTCTGGATTGGCTATCATATGTCCCCGCCGCTGCGCGCGCTTGGGTTTGCGGGCACGTTTTATCCGACCGTGATGGCGCTGATCTGGGCGGGGCTGTACTGGGTTCTGCGGTAAGGCTGTCGCAGAACCAAGGCCGGATCTGGCCAATAAACCGATGGACAACGCCCTGATTTTCGGCTCTTTTTGCGTTGAACCACAGATCTTTCGCAAAGAGCATGAAAATGGCCCCAAGCTTGAAAATTGACCATCTGGTCGTGACCTGCGCCACTCTGGAAGAGGGGGTCGCCCATGTCGAGGCCGCCCTTGGCATCCCCCCGAACCCCGGCGGGGTCCACGCTGGCATGGGCAGTCATAACGCACTGCTGGCGCTGGGCGATATCTATCTGGAGATCATCGCACCAGATCCGAACCAGCCCGAACCTGCGCGCGCGCGGATGTTTGATCTGAACAATTTCAGCGGTGCGCCACGGCTTAGCAATTGGGTCGCCTCGGTCTCTGACATTGACGCTGCCGTCGCGCTTGCACCTGCCGGAATTGGCCCGATCACGGCGGCGAGCCGGGGTGATCTGAGCTGGCAATTGACCATTCCCGAGGATGGCAAGCTGCCCTTTGACGGGGCCTTTCCGGCGTTTATCCAATGGCCCGAGGGCGTGCATCCGGCCAAGCGCATGACGGACAAGGGCTGTCGCTTTGTCAGTTGGGCGATCTCGCACCCGGACGCGGCATTGCGCGCGGCCCTTGACGTCTATGACACCCCGCTGGGGGCAAACGTGGTGCAAGGCCCACTTGGGTTCAGCGCGGTGATCGACACACCAAACGGCCCGCGTACCCTGTCGTGATCCTGCGTGCGGCTGTGTCCGGGGACGCGGCTGCGATTGCCGCCCTCTGGGCCCCGTGGATCCGGGATACGGCGATCACCTTTACCAGCGTCGAAAAATCCGAGGCTGATGTCGTGGCGATGATCAATGACCGCGCGGCACGGGGGCAGGCGTTTCTGGTCGCCACTTTGGGTGATGTGCTGTTGGGATTTGCCACCTATGCCCAGTTTCGGTCGGGGCCGGGGTATGCGCATACGATGGAACATTCGATCCTTTTGGCAGAGGCCGCCACCGGGCAGGGGGTGGGGCGTGGCCTGATGCAGGCACTAGAGGATCACGCCCGACGTACCGGACATCATGTGATGATCGCCGGGGTCAGTTCGGGCAATCCGGGCGGCATCGCCTTTCATCGCAGGCTTGGATACGGCGAAACGGCAGTCTTGCAACAGGCCGGGCGCAAGTTCGGGCAATGGTGTGATTTGCATCTGATGCAAAAGCGCCTGTAAGCTGGGCGCTGACCCGCAGCCCCGCATTGTTCCTTGTGCAAAATCCCGTTTTTCGATACCCGACCAACTCATTTCCCACTAAGCTGACGCCCATGTCGATCTGGACCCGCATCGCCAACGCTCTTGCCTCGCTCGCCTCTGGCGAAGCACTGAGTTCGTTGTTTGACCGCCTGCGCACACCGCCCGAACGCTCTATCGCCTTCACCATCGCGGTGATTGCGCTGGGGGCAAAGATGGCCAAGGCCGACGGCGAAGTGACCCGTGACGAGGTGACGGCCTTTCGCGAGGTGTTTCACATCCCGGCCGACGCGGAACCCGAGGCGGCCAAGGTCTTTAACCTTGCGCGCCAGGACGTGGCGGGGTTTGACGAATACGCGCGCCGCATCGGGCGGATGTTTCCGGATAATTCCGAGGTGCTGTGTGACCTGATGGAGGGGCTGTTCCATATCGCCATGGCCGATGGATCTTATCACCCGAAAGAGGATGATTTCCTGCACCGCGTCGCCACCATCTTTGGCATGGATGACCGACAGTTCCGGTCCCTGCGCGCGCGGTTTGTGGCCGACGCAGAGCCGGACCCCTACACGGTGCTGGGCGTGACGCTGGACACACCGCTAAAGGATATCCAAAAGGCGTGGCGCGAATTGGTGCGCAACACCCATCCCGATCAGCTTATGGCGCGCGGCTTGCCCGAAGAGGCGATCAAGATGGCCGAAAAACGCCTGATCGCCGTCAACCGCGCTTGGGAAGAGATCAGCCGGGACGCGGCCTGAATGCGGATCGCGACGTATAACGTCGAGTGGTTCAACGGTCTGTTCGATAACGCAGGCGCGCTGGTGCTGGATGATGGCTGGTCCGGCCGCTACAACGTGACCCGGATCCAGCAAGCAGAGGCGCTGGGTATCGTGTTCACGGCGATGGACGCCGATGCAGTGATGGTGATCGAGGCCCCGGATCATGGCAGGACCCGGCGGACAGAGACCGCGCTGGGGGCCTTTGCCCGCGCCTTTGATCTGCGCACGACAGAGGTGCTGACTGGATTTGCCAATGACACCCAGCAGGAAATCGCGCTGCTTTATGACCCTGCCAAGCTGAGCGCGCGCCATGATCCTGTGGGCGAAATGACGGGCAAGCACGGCTCGCCCGACGCGCCGCGCTTTGATTCTGTGTTCCGCATCGATCTGGACATTGACGCGACCCCCGATCAGGTCCGCTTTTCCAAACCGCCGCTGGAGGCTGTTGTTGAGACCGTGACGGGGGCCACGCTGCGCCTGATCGGGGTGCATGTGAAATCCAAGGCCCCCCATGGCGCCACCTCGCCGCAAGAGGTCATGCGCCTCGCCATCGCTAACCGGCGCAAGCAACTGGCCCAATGCATCTGGCTGCGCCAGCGCGTTGTCGGCCATCTTGAGGCGGGCGAAGACCTGATTGTGATGGGCGATTTCAACGACGGCCCCGGTCTGGACGAATATGAAAAGTTGTTCGGGCGCTCGGGTATAGAGATCGTGCTGGGCGATCCGGGCGAGCCGCAGATGTTTGATCCCAACGCGCAGATGGCGCTTAGCCAGCGGATCGGTGTCAGCCCGACCACATCGCGATTCTACCTGCGCCACGAGGAACGCTATCTTCAGGCGCTGCTTGACTACATCATGGTTTCGCCGGGTCTGCGCGCAAAATCCCGCCGATGGCGCATCTGGCATCCCTTTGATGATCTGCTTTGTTATCAACGGCCTGAGCTGCGCGAGGCACTGCTGACGGCCTCTGACCATTTTCCGGTCACGCTGGATCTGGATCTTTGATCTTAAAACGTTACGCGATTTCGCCTATATTGATACGATGAAACAGATTGCCCCTCTTGGCCTTTGTGCCCTTCTCCTCGTCACGCCCGCTCAGGCGCAGGACTCTGACCTCAAAGACGGTATGGATCTTATGTCGCAGGGCACACGGCTGTTGCTGCGTGGCCTGATGGGCGAGATTGAACCCGCCTTGCGTGAATTGGAAGGCGCGTTGCAGGATCTCAACGCCTATCACGCGCCCGAAATTCTGCCCAACGGCGATATCCTGATCCGCCGCAAAGACCCTAAATCCGTCGTGCCGGAAGAGGGCGAGATAGACTTGTAAGCGGACACCATCAAATACAGGACGATGACGGTCGAAATGTCGCGCGACCGGGCCCCTTCATCTGGCTTCAAATACCTCGGGGTCTGGGGCAGAGCCCCAGCGCCATATCAAGCCAACGATGGTTTCTGCTCTGCCCGTTTCTTTTTGACAATAGCCTCGGCCTGCAAGGATTGCGCAAGCGAGTTGAACCGGGACTGCGCCACCTCGCCAAACAGGCCCATGGCGCGCGGCGGCAGGTGCAGTTCCAGCTGCTTTTTCTTGGGAAACCAGCGCAACTCGCCCATCAGGTCCGGCGCATCGGCGGCCAGCATCGAGGCAAAGCGCATGGCCTTGCCCAAGATTTCCGCCTGCAGGATATCTTCTTCGCCCAGCAAATCGTAAAGTGGCTCAAACCGCGTGCCCTCGCGGCTGTTCTTGTAGCGGTGCAGCAGCGCCAGCCCGAGGAAAATACGCGCTGTATGAGTGAGACCACCAAGGCTGGCGCGGGTGACGGTGTCAAAGCAGACCTCGTGGCGATAATCGGGATGCGCGCGCCAACTGACGTCATGTAAAAGGCAGGCGGCCTTGACCACTCGTCGGCGCCCGGTCGGCAGAGATTTGAACAAGGGTGCCAGAAATTCATACAGCACCCGGCCAAAACCGGGCTGACGCGCGTCTTTGTCTTCGGCAAAGCGGCAGGCCTCGACCAGCGGGTCGCGGTGTCGCAATTCTTCGGGCATTTGTTCGTACAGCAACCCCTCGCGGATACCATAGCTGGAAATGGCGATTTCTTTGGGCTTGAGCGCGCGCAACAGGACCTTTAGCACCTCGCCCGCCAAGGGCACCAGAACCATCCGCGCCTCTGAAATGCCGACTTCTTGGCGCAAAACCTCAAGGTCTTGCGTGGCGACCCAGTCAACGGTCGCGCGCACCGATTTTTGGGTCATGCGGTATTCGTGCAAAACATGCAGGGGATAGCCGCGCCGGTGCATATCCAGCCGGGCAATCGCCCGCCAAGAGCCGCCAACCAGATACAAACGATCCTGATGCGTCCCCATTTTTTCGACCAATTCGGCGACACAGGCCTTGATATGGGCCTTGCGGGCCTTTTTGCCCTTGATCGCTTGCAGACGCAGCGGCCCCAGCGGTGAGGTCACACAGACACCGGGTTTGCCATTGGTCAGTTCGGCCAGTTCCATCGACGACCCACCAATGTCACAGACCATCCCGCTGGCATCGGGCCAGCCCAGCAGCACACCCTGCGCAGACAGCCGCGCCTCTTCGCTGCCGGGGATCACATGCAGGACAAGCCCAGTCTCGCGGCGCACCTGTTCGCAAAACTCTGGCCCGTCCTCTGCCTCGCGCATGGCGGCGGTGGCCACGGCGGTCAGCGGACCCAGCTTCATCGTTTCGGCCAGCAGTTGAAACCGGTGCAGGGCGGCCAGCGCGCGCACCCGCCCTTCTGGGTTCAGACGGCCTGTTTCCTGCACACCCGCGCCAAGGCCTGCCATGATCTTTTCGTTGTAAAAATAGGCCGGAGAGCGCGCCGCGCCGTCAAAGACCACCAACCGGACAGAGTTTGATCCCACATCGACCACGCCCACCCGTGTCAGGTGTTTCATCGCGGGATCGTTGAAAAGCGGGCGACCAAAGGGACCCCAGTCCTCGACAACTGGATTTGCCTGTCCGTCCATCGTATCTTCCCCCGCCGTAGCGTCGTTCTCTGCGGTGTGGTTCATGGCCCAGACCCTGACCGATGGCAATAGGTCCGTCAATCGCGCAGGTCATCAATCTGAACCAAGAGCGTTAAGAAACGGGACTAGGCAGCGCCAGCGCCTTCGGATGATTTGGCCCAAAGATTAATCTCTTCGTCCACGGCATAGGTGTCGATTTCGGCAAGCTCGGCCTCTGTAAAGTCCAGATTGCCAACGGCCCCCGCACATTCCACGATCTGATCGGGCTTTGACGCGCCGATCAGGGCGGTGGTGATGCCTTCGTTGCGCAAGACCCAAGCGATTGCCATCTGCGCAAGGCTTTGACCACGGTTCTGGGCGATCTCGTCCAGCGCCTTGATCCGGTCCAGCACCGCGTCAGAGATCTTTTCAGGGTTCAGGG
>CALGTJ010000065.1 GCA_937901435.1 uncultured Rhodobacter sp.
TCGCGGCCTTCATCGCAGAGCCGATCCAAGGGGCAGGGGGCGTGATCATTCCGCCGGAAACCTATTGGCCCGAGTTGCAGCGCATTTGTGATGCCCATGAAATCCTGCTGATTGCGGATGAGGTGATCTGTGGCTTTGGGCGGACGGGCCAGTGGTTTGGCTCGCAAACCATGGGGATTCGCCCCGATATCATGACCATCGCCAAGGGTGTTACCTCTGGCTACATCCCGTTGGGCGGCTCGATCGTGTCGGATGAGGTGGCCAATGTGATCAACGCGGGCGGCGATTTTGCCCATGGCTATACCTATTCCGGCCATCCTGTTGCCGCTGCGGTCGCGCTGGAAAACCTGCGCATCATCGACGAAGAGGGCGTGGTTGACTATGTCCACGACGTCGCCTCGCCCTATCTCGCGGAAAAATGGGCGACGCTGGCAGAGCATCCCATGGTCGGCGAGGCGCGCTCGCTTGGCGTCTTTGCCTCGCTTGTGCTGACCCCGGATGTGGCGGCGCGCGCGCGCTTTGCCTCGCCTGTTGGCACAGTTGGCTATAAATGCCGGGAACGCTGCTTTGCCAATGGGTTAGTGATGCGCCACGTGGGGGATCGCATGATCATTTCCCCGCCTTTGGTGATCTCGAAATCCGAGATCGACACGCTGGTCGAGCGCGCGTGGCAGTCCATCGACGAAGCCTACGCCATTGTCAAAAACGAAGGTCTGCTTAAAAGCGCATAATCGCGGCGGGCCTTAACCAAACCTTTGCCTCTTTGCGCCTATGCTGACCCGCAGGCGCAAAGACGGAGGGTTCATGCGGTATCTTGCGATCATGGCCGTCCTCGTGGCGCTGTCATGGCTTTCGCCAATGGCGCAAATGCCGACGCGTGAGGCCGGTAGGGCCCTTGGCGTGCCTGAAACCGGTGCGACGGCTGACCTTTTGGGGCCTTTAGCGGGATCAGGTGCGGGCTGGCAAGGCGCACCCAGCCAGTTAGAGGCCGGGCGCGGGACGCTTGTCTATAACGTCATGCCCGCCCAGATTACCCAACCGATCCTGCCCGATATACCTGAACCCATCGCCCGCATCCTGCCCGATCGCGCGCCCCGAATGCCCACCGAAGTCATCCGCATGTCGCTGGCCGCGCGCAGGGGGGCTGTCACCTTGTATCAAGTGACCGCCGTCACGCTCAACATCCGCGCTGCGCCCCGATCAAATGCCGCCGTTATCGCCAAATTAACCTATGGGAATGAGGCCAAAGTGACAGGACCAGAGCAAAGCGGATGGATGCCGGTCCGCATCGGACGTGCTGGCGCAGAAGGATGGGCCTTTCGCCGTTATCTGACACCTGTCGGCGGATCCCCGTGACATCGCGCGCAAAAGCCTAAAAACGCAGCGTTCTTTTCTGCTGTGACGCCACAAGACCGGGCAATGCTGGACAGCCTCTTTGGTGCACCATACCCTGTGCCTGACCAAATCAGGCTTGGGGAGTGTCATGGCAAAACTTATCGTGTATTTCGCCCATCCTGGCCTCGGCGCGCACTGTGCACGACATCACGGTTGTCGATCTTTATGCGGATTATCCGCGGTTTGATATCGACGTGGACCGTGAGCAAAAAAGGCTGTTGGATCACGACATCATTCTGTTTCAGTTTCCGCTGTTCTGGTACTCGACCCCTTCGATCATCAAGGAATGGCTGGATCTGGTTCTGGAGCATGGTTTTGCCTATGGCACGGGGGGGGACAAGCTGGAGGGTAAACGGATGATGCTGGCCGTCACTGCCGCGGGCCCGGAAAAGGCCTACACGCCGAAGGGTTATCAAAACCACCACTTGCGCCAGTTTCTCAGTCCGTTGCAACAAACGGCGCATTTGTGCAAAATGACCTTCTTGCCGCCCTATGTGCTATACGCAGCGCTGAACGCCCCGGACACAGAGCAGGTCGTGCCCCATGTGCAGGGCTACCATCGCCTGCTGAGCGCGCTGCGCGACGATCTGTTGTGCACCCCGCCCACCGGGGCATTGGATGTGATCACCTATCAGTCCCTGCCGATGGCCATAGAAGGATAACCTGA
>CALGTJ010000066.1 GCA_937901435.1 uncultured Rhodobacter sp.
GGCCAGCTAGAGGCCGCAGGCGCGCTGAACCTGCCCTCTAACTGGACGCTGCGCCGGGTGATTATGCCTCAGGCTCTGCGCGTCATCATTCCACCGCTGATCAGCCAGTATCTGAACGTCACCAAGAACTCGTCGCTGGCCATCGCCATCGGCTTTCCCGATCTGGTCAGCGTCTGGATGAACACCTCGCTGAACCAGTCCGGCCGCGCGATCCCGATCGTGGCGATGACCATGGCGTTCTATTGCCTCGTCAGCCTGACAGTGTCTCTTGTGATGAACCGCTATAACAAACGCGCCTTGTTGAAGGAACGCTAGGATATGACCGATACGTCTGAACCACTGGTCTTTCAGCCAGCGCCAAGCCGCCCTGCCCCCTCTGACAGCGTCGGCTTTGTCGGCTGGATGCGGGCGAACCTGTTCAAAGATATTCCCAACGCCCTGCTGACGATCCTTGGGGCCTATATCGCCTTTGTCGTTCTCAGCTGGGTTCTGAACTGGGCCCTCTTCAACGCCGTATGGGAGGCCGAGAACCGGCGCGAATGCCTGGATCTGGTCGGGCGATCCGGGGCCTGCTGGCCGGGAGTCTATGTGTGGTTCGAAAATATGATCTACGGGCTTTATCCCAAGGATCAGGTCTGGCGGATCAACATCGGCTTTGCCCTGCTGATCGTCTGGATGGTCCCGATGTGGATGCCCAAAGTCGTGTCCAAGGTCCAGATCGGCCTGAGCGCGGTTTTGATCTATCCCTTCATCGCCAGCTACTTTTTCATGGGCGGTGACAAGGGTCTGGTGTGGTCCGCCTTCATCGCTCTCAGCCTTGCGGGTCTGATCTGTGTCTGGGCCACCGCGATTTCGGAAACCATGACGGGCAAGAGTATCGGCAACTGGATCGTGACCAAGCTGGGCGCAGAGAACGACAGCGAAGCCAAGCAAAAGCGGATAAAACAGATCGCAGCCGCGATCCTGTTTGTGGTCGCGCTGCTGGTGGTGTCGCAATGGTCGCTGCAAGAGGTGCGCACCCGCTTTTGGGGCGGCTTGTTTCTGACGCTTGTGATCTCTGGCTTTGGCATCACCTTTTCCCTGCCAGCGGGCATCCTGCTGGCACTTGGCAGGCGCTCTGACCTGCCCGTGATTGCGATGCTCTCGACAGCCTTTATCGAATTGTTCCGCTCTGTGCCGCTGATCACCATCCTGTTCATGTTCAACACGATGCTGCCCCTATTCATGCCTGCGGGGACCGAGGTGAACCAGTTGCTGCGCGCCATTGTGGCCGTCTGCCTGTTCGCCGCCGCCTATATGGCAGAGGTCGTGCGCGGCGGCCTGCAAGCCATTCCCAAGGGTCAGATGGAGGCCGCGCAATCGCTGGGCCTTGGCTATTGGCGCACCACGACGCTGATCGTGCTGCCGCAGGCGCTCAAGATCATGATCCCCGCCATCGTTGGCAACTTTATCGGTCTGTTCAAGGACACCACGCTGGTCTCAATCATCGGCCTGTTTGACCTGATGAACATGGCCCGCGCGGTCGGCGAAGACACCACATGGCTTGGCCTCTTTATCGAGCCGTTCTTTGTGGTCGTCATGATCTACTTTGTCTTCTGCTTCGCCATGTCGTCCTATTCAATGCGTCTCGAAGAAAAACTCGCCACGGGGAGAGACCGATAATGGCCGACAAGAAAAAGATGATCGAGGTCATCAACTTGAACAAATGGTTCGGCCAGTTTCATGTGCTCAAGGACGTGAACCTGACCGTGCGAGACGGCGAGAAATATGTGATCTGCGGTCCGTCCGGGTCAGGCAAATCCACCCTCATCCGCTGCATCAACCAGCTAGAGCATCACCAAGAGGGCGATATCCTTGTGGGGGGGGTACAGGTCGAAAAAAAAGGCACCAACAGCCGCCTGATCCGGGCGCAGGTTGGGATGGTGTTCCAAAGCTTTAACCTGTTTCCGCATCTTTCGGTGTTGGAAAACTGCACTCTGACGCCGCAGCTGGGTCTGGAAATGCCCAAAGCACAGGCCGAGGACATCGCGATGAAGCATCTCAAGCGCGTGGGCATCGAAGATCAGGCGCTGAAGTACCCGCTGCAACTGTCAGGCGGGCAGCAACAGCGCGTCGCCATCGCGCGCGCTCTGACCATGCAACCCAAGATCATGCTGTTTGACGAACCGACCTCGGCGCTGGATCCGGAAATGATTTCAGAGGTGCTGGACGTCATGGTCGAACTGGCGCAGGACGGAATGACCATGATCTGTGTGACACACGAGATGGGCTTTGCCCGGCAGGTGGCGGATAAGGTGATCTTTATGGACGGCGGCGAGATCGTCGAATCCGGCGATCCAGAAAGCTTTTTTGCCGCGCCAAAGTACGATCGCAGCAAGGCCTTTCTGTCCCACATCCTGTAGTCACGCGGCACCACCAAACGCAGGCAAACCCGTCACGTCCAACACCCCGTCATGCGGCAACACAAAGCCGGGATGGTCGCCGCGCAGCCCGATGACCCGCGTTGGATTATACAGCGTCAGCCACGGCGGATCCGCCTGCAACAGACGATAGATGTCACGATAGAGGGCCGCGCGCGCGCCGTCGTTGGTCTCAAGGCGCGCGCTGTCCAGCAGGCGTTCCACATCCGCATTGTGATAACCCTGCCACCACGCCCCCCCGACCCGCGCGTCGATCTTTTCATAGAGCACGCGAAAGGTGCTGAGCGGGCTGGAATCAAAAACGCACATATCGCCAATCTCTTTGCGGCGCACCATGTGAGCGTAGGCCTCTCTGTCCTCGTGGCGGGTCACGTCCAGCGTGATCCCGACATCCGCCAGTTGCTCGGCCAAAGCGGCGGTCAGCGCCTCGGCCTCGTCGGGCAGCGAGGTCGGGCAATCCACACGCAGCGCTAGCCCCTTGCCATAGCCCGCCTGCCCCAGCAGGGCCATCGCCTGATCCGGGTCAAACGGCATGACATCATCCGCCGCCCCGAAATGCACCGGGCTGATGAACCCGTTCAAAGGCTGCGCGGCCCCACGCAGGACCCTGTCGATCAGCGCGATCCGGTCCACCGACAGACTGACGGCCCGCCGCACCAGCGGATCTGCGAAAGGCCCGGACCCGGCGTTCAGCAGATAGATGATCGCCACAGGATCCAGCGAGGCGTGGCGGGTAATCCGGGATCTGTCCAAGCTTTCAGAGGCCTGCACATCCAGCGCCTTTGCCACATGCGCGTTGCCAGCGGCCAGCAATTCCAGACGATCCTGCGGCGCAGGTACGGCCCGCCAGCACAGCGCTGCATTGGCTGGCATCCCACGGAAATGGCCACGGAAATGGCCACGGAAATGGGTATCGACACGCGCGGCATGCACCTCGGTTTCCGTATGAATGACCAGCCGATACGGCCCGCTGCCCACCCAAGCACTTGCCTCGCCCGCCTCCAAGGCGGCCAGCGACGCGGGTGCAACGATGAACCCCTGCACCAGAATATCCAGCAGATCCGCCACAGGCGCGCCCAGATCAATCGCGACGACATCTGCCGCCACAGCCTCGATCCGCGCATCCCCAAGATACTGGTGCCACACTCCCGGCGAGCCCAGTGTATAGCCTTTGTCCACCCGCGCCATCCGGCGCAGCGACAAGACGACGGCCTCTGCGTCACAGCGCGTTCCATCGTGAAACACCACCCCATCCCGCAAATGAAACTGCCACGAGCAACCGTCCTCGCTGCACGTCCACGACAGCGCCAGCCCCGGACCAAATCCCGCGGCGCCACGCACCACCAATGTATCAAAGATGGCGTGCATCATGGTCAGCGTGTCCTTGGCGTCCGTGCAATCATGCGGATCGGCCAGAACGGTTTTCGGCTGAAGAATGACAATCTCAGAGGTCACGTTTTATCCTTTTTGGTCAGCATCTCTGGTTAGCCACGTCTGGCGGCACAGCTCACGTTAGTATCCTGGGTTTCGCCAGTCTCACCAAGACACCGCTCGCGTGGCAGACCCTGTTCACCCGAAAACCCACCAGACAATCGCCACATAGGTGCCCTGATGCAGCGCTTGATCCACCCCATGCAGCCGCCAGAAATTGACCTTTTCAGGGGTCAGACCTGCATGTTTCCCCAGTCTTTCCTTGGTCCAGTCAATATGATAATGCACGACGAATTCCGCGACGGCCATGCCCAGAATACTCGTAAAAGACACCCCGAACAGGGCCAGAACCACCCCTGTCAGCGCTGCATGAAAACCGGCATGCTTTATCCCGCCCGGATGACCATAGCGCCCTTTGTTCAGGAACATATTGGACGTCTGAAAGAGATAATCCGCCACCAAATGCTTGATTTGCAACGCCAGCAAACAGCCAAGCACCACAGACAACGTCATTGGCCAGCCCCAGAGTTTCGCGCATCTTTTAAATGGCTTTGTCGCACGATGTGTCTCCTGGGTCGCCCAACCGCACAGCTATTGCCAGGACGGTTAATTGGCGCTGACCTGTCATATTCGTTTCAGTATATGCGCAGAACAGACGGTATAAAAAGATGTTGTCTTGCACAAATCGTGCGGCGTCTGGCCCTCGCTGTCACAAATTCCACCACAGGCACACTTGTTTTGCGGCCCGGATCCAACCGGACAGACCTGTTTATGCCATAAGGGCCATGGGATGTTTGGGGGCTTGGCGACCCTCGATCAGGGCGCTATCACAGTCATCCCACCAGCTGTAGGAGCCCACCATGCAAGTCGTCGCAGATCGCATTGCCCGCACCATTGCCACCGACATCGGGGCACGACCAGAGCAGGTCAATGCCACCGTCGCCTTGCTGGATGGCGGCGCGACAGTGCCCTTTGTGGCGCGTTACCGCAAAGAGGTCACAGGTGGGCTGGACGACACCCAATTGCGCAAGCTGGCCGAGCGGCTGGACTACCTGCGCGAACTTGAAAAGCGGCGCGCAAGTATTCTGGCAGAGATCAC
>CALGTJ010000067.1 GCA_937901435.1 uncultured Rhodobacter sp.
GGCCCAGGAACCTTGATCAGGACGATTTCAGGCGAATGCGTTGTTGAAAACCTGAGAATCGGCGATCCTATTTTGACGGTAACGCACCAGGTCATTCCGGTGAAATGGATTGGCCGACAGACGGTAAAAACGCGCAGATCCGGCCCAAATGTGCAACCCGTTCGCATTCTTTCAGGGGCGCTTGGCGATGGTCTCCCACATACGGACCTGATCGTCACGGCAGGTCACGGGATGCTCTTGGACGGACTGGTTATCGACGCGGGGGCGCTGGTGAATGGACACTCAATAGACTGGGTTCCAATAGCGGACCTAAAAGAAACCGTGACCTACTATCACATCGAAACAGAGGACCACGACGTCATCCTTGCCAATGGGACCCCGGCCGAAACCTTTGTCGATGTGGCCGGGCGCGCGGGTTTTGACAATTACGCCGAATACATTGACCTCTATGGCGTGGACCGGATCATTCCCGAAATGCGGTGCAACCGCATCACCACGCAACGCCTTTTGCCCAATGCGATCAAAACGAGGTTGGGTATAAAGGATACAGGCTTCGATTTTGGCGAAGTGAGCGTCGCCTATAGCGTTTCGCGTTTAACTTGACACATCAAGCATCACCTGACGCGTTGAAATCTTTGATTTCAGGCAGCGTAAGGTGATTCAGGTTAACGCGAAATGCTTTAGCCTGCCTCTGCCGCTCTGGGTCAACATATCTGGCGAAGGAGGCAGGGGCATATCCTCTCTGCATCTACTCTGGAAACACCAGTCGAAACCCCTGATGCGTTGTCGCACTATCAGGGGAATTGCCGATGCGGGCCGGGATGCGGTAGCGCCAGCAATAGCTGCGATGGCACAGGAACGACCCGCCCTTTGCCAGTTTGCACCCCTTCATCCCTGCCAGTCGCGCGCGCACATCCTTGCGCAGGGATTTGATGCCAAAGGCATCGCTCGACCATTCCCAGACATTCCCGACCATATTGTATAGCCCATAGCCATTGGGCGCGAAAGAACGCACCGGGGCTGTCGTCACAAAGCCGTCCGCGCCGCAATTGGTCTGTGGAAAATCCCCCTGCCAGATGTTGCAGGGCAGGAAATCCCTGTCATCCGGGTCTTGTGTGCCCCAGGGATAGGGCACATCGCCCAGCCCGCCCCGCGCCGCATGCTCCCACTCTGCCTCTGTGGGCAAGCGTCCCCCGGCCCAGGCCGCATAGGCCCGCGCGTCATGCCACGAGACCTGCACCACCGGGTGATCGTCCGGCGCGGCCCCTTCGCTGCCCAGCCCGTTCACCGCGCGCCATGTGGCCCCATGCACCTGCCGCCACCACTCGGCCTGTGGCACGGCACGGGTATCCCCCACAACTTCAGGCACTTGCGCCCAAAAAACAAAGGACCAGCCAAAGCGTTCCGCCTCTGTCACATAACCCGTCTCATCGACAAACGCGGCGAACTCTGTGTTGCTGACAGTGCCCACGCTCATCCGAAAGGGGCGCAGGCGAGCGCGGCGCACAGGGTCTTCGCCGTCCAGAGCGATCTTGGGTGAAGACGTGCCGACCAAAGCCTGCCCGCCCGGAATGCGCACAGTTTCACCGCTGCGGGCAAACTGTGAGATCAGCGGCGTCTGCGGGGCAGGATCTGTCGCCACACCGCCCGTGCGTGGCGGCGCGCAACAGGATTTCGCCTCGGTGGGCGTGACAGGTTCGGGATCAGAGGTCATCTTCCTCTTGTTTGTACCAAGCCTATCCTGCAAGGCAATTGTGAAACGCCGCCGAACCCCGTAGAGCCAACGAATGTCCCCGGATCTTTTGCTTATCCTCGCCCTCGGCGCGCTTGCCGGTGGGTTTATCAATGGGCTGGCCGGGTTCGGCACGGCCTTGTTTGCGCTTGGGTTCTGGTTGCAGATTCTGCCGCCCCTTCAGGCCGTTGCGATCCTGCAAGTTGTGTCACTTGTCACCGGCGCGCAGGGCATGTGGATGGTGCGTACACATCTGCTGGCCCAGCCAAAACGCCTTGTGCGGTTTCTGGTGCCTGCGCTGTTTGGCATCCCGATCGGCATCTATTTCCTGCAATATGTCGAGCCGCATGTGCTGAAACTGCTGATCGCCGGTTTTCTGATGCTGTACGGCGTGTTTTTCATCGCGCGCCGCTCGCTGCCCCGGTTCGAACGTCCCACCCCCGTGGCCGACAGGGCCATCGGGTTTATCGGCGGGGTGATGGGCGGATTGGCGGGTTTGTGCGGCGCATTGCCGGCCATGTGGTGCGCTCTGCGCCCCTGGCCCCGGCACGAAACCCGCGCGGTCCTGCAACCCTTCAACATGACAATTCAGGGCCTGAGCGCCTTGGTGATGGCCTATAAGGGGGTCTACACCAGCGACGGCGTGGCGCTGGCCGTTGTGGTCTGCGCCGTCATCGCGCTGGCGAGTGCGCAGCTTGGCCTGTTCGTCTTTCGCCGGATCAGCGACACGCAGTTCCGCTGGATTATCATCGGATTGATGCTGGTTTCGGGCAGCATGTTGATGATGCAAGAGATCCTTCAGGTTCCATAAGGCCCCAAAAGACCCCGTCAGGCCCTTCACGTCAGGCCCTGTCAAAGCTCGGGATAATCCCCCACGAAAACCTCGACCCGGTGCACCACGTTATTGGCAAAACCCGCAAGATCCCACACCGGATCCAACGGCTGAACCGCGCCATTCGCATCCGTCGCCCGACAGCGCAAGACATGCGCGCCCGCCGTTGCCTGCCAGTCAAAACGCCAAGCCCGCCACGCATATGGCCCGACCTGCGCGCCAAGGTCCGCGTCGTGCCAGTAGTCATCTATGCCAACCTCGACCCGCTCTACGGGCACGCCCGCGCCGGACCACGCCCGCCCCTGCACCGGCACCACGCCGGGGGTGACAAAGCGTTTGCGGCTGACCCAATCGGGCACGCCCGGCGGCACCATCAGCGATTTGACCCGGATCGTGGTGACCGGATGGCCCGGCTCGTCCGGCGTCTGGCGAAAGCGATAGGTGCCGACCTGCTGAAACCCTTGATAGGGCGAGGTCAGCGCCTCAACGTCCGTCAGCCATTTGACAGAAGCCATTCCGTACCACCCCGGTACGATCAGCCGCAGCGGCGCTCCGTGTTGCGGCAACAGGGGCTGCCCGTTCATCTCATAGACCAGCAACACGTCCAGATCGGCCAGCTGTTGCAGCGTCAACGAGCGGCCAAAGGCATGGGCGTGCCCCTTGTCGAACCCAAAGTCAGCCGCGGTGAAAGACACCTCAATCGCCTCGGGCAAAGGCCCGGCGCGTTCAATCAGCGGGCGCAGCGGCGTGCCGGTCCATTCCGAGGTGCCCACCGCCTCATAGGTCCATGGCATTGAGAAAGAGCGCGGCGACATCTGCGTGCGCCCATTGCCCGCACATTCCAGCGTGACGGGCATCGTGACAGGCGGCAAAGCACGGATCTGCGCCATATCAAGGCTGTAGGGCTTTGAAAACGCACCGTGAAAGCGCAAAATATGGCTGTCTGCCTCTAGCAGGGGCACATCGAAATGGGTCAGCAGATAATGCGCGCCTGTCGGGGTGATATCCAGCTTTAGCGTTTCCAGCAACGCGCCGTGATTGCGATTGGCCAGACCGACCTCATCGGCGGAAAACACCCCGTCCTGCGTCGCGCGCCGCTCTGCCTTGTGCCGGAACACATTGTCAATATCGCTCATCCGCCGGTCTCCTGATGCCACCTGCCCCGGACGGGATCCGGGGCCTTTTCCTGCAAGCCGCCGCGCGGTCAGGTCACTTTCTTGTCGTCGATCACATTCATCGTCGCAAGCCCACTGTTGCCCAGCGCGATCGAAGCAAATGGACCGCCATGACACATCTGCCCCACATCGGTCGGATCGGCGGGCGGGGCCTCTGCAAGGATCTGCGCCGCATAGTGTTCGGCGTTGTCCTTGGGCCGATACCCCAGATGCGCCGCGCCGGAATTATCCACCGGCGCGCGGTCATTGTTGGATACGCCGTAGACCACCGTAAAGCCCACGGTCGGCGTATCAATCGCGCGCGTCACAAGCTGGATCAGATCATCGTAGCTAAGCCACGAACCAAGCGCGCGCGCGTTGCTGACCTGCGCGCAGCTGAGGATGCGCATATGCACAGACTCCAGCCCGCGCTTTTCCCAATACATCCGACCCAGATCCTCGGCAAAGCATTTGGCGAGGCCATAATACGTGTCCGGGCGGTGCGCCGCATCCACGCCGATAAAGTCCTGCTTTGGATGCATCCCGACCGCGTGGATCGAACTGGCATAGACGACCCGCTTGACACCTTGGGCATGGGCCGCCTCCCAGACATTATAGGCACCGATGATGTTGGAATGCAGGATCTGATCCCAAGGGGCCTCGTCGCCGATTGCGCCAAAATGCACGACCATATCAGCGCCTTCCAGCACCGCGTTCATCGCCGCCAGATCGCCCAGATCGGCCTTTACATAGGTTTCACCGGGGTACAGCGTGCCCAAACCCTCGGCGATATCGGTTGACACAAACTGCTCTGCCATTTTTGACAGCGGCTCGCGCAGGTAAGAGCCAAGACGACCTGCGGCCCCGGTCAGAACCAATTTCTTCATCATTTTCATATCCTTACTTATCTCTTTACCACGTCAGATGATTGCCTGTTCCAGAAATGGCGTGCCATCCAGAACCCTCTGAAAACCAAAAGACGTCATATCCAATGTGCGATATTCGCCATAGGTCAGCCATTCGGCCACCGCACGCCCCATGGCCGGGGATTGTTGCAGCCCGTGGCCGGAAAACCCGTTCTGAAAGACAAAGTTTTCCACCCAGTCGTGCGGGCCGATCACCGCGTTCTGGTCCAGCGTGTTAAAGGCATAGTGCCCCGCCCATTCTGTGACCACCCGGATCGACTCGAATTGTGGGATCCGGGTTGCGATGGCGGGCCAGACCTTGTCCAGCCAGATGTCATGATCCATCGTAAAGTCGTCATAGGGCACCGGCGGATCATGGTCAGGCGTGGCTCCGGCCAGATAGGTTTGCGGACCATCCTGTCGCATATGCACACCCGTGGGATCAATGGTCAGAGGCAGGTCCATTGGCAGCGGCTTTTCAGCGGTGAAGATCCAGCTAAAGCGTTTGCGCGGCTCAATCGGCAGATCCGCCCCGATCATCCGCGCCGTTTCCACCGCACGCGGGCCTGACGCATTGACCACTGCGCCGCAACTGATGACCTCGCCGCTTGCCAAGGTCACGCTTTGTACGCGCGTGCCCGCGGCGTTGCGCGTCATGGCCACGACCTCGTTCGTCACATAGTCCGCGCCCTGTTTCTGCGCGAGGCGGCGGAACCAGTCAAACACCGTGCCGCCGTCCCAATAGCCCTCGTTCACCGTGTTGATCGAGCCGCACTGGATGTCGTCAACGTTATAGAAGGGATACCGCGACAGGATCTCTTGTGGGGTCAAAACCTCGGTTTCAGCCCCCAAAGCACGCTGGAGTTTCTGGTTCGCGCGAAGGGTCGCGGAAAAGGCGTCATTGTCAGAT
>CALGTJ010000068.1 GCA_937901435.1 uncultured Rhodobacter sp.
TGAACGAGGTCAGGGCCCCTTTCCACTGGCCCGCGTCGCTCTTCTCCGCCTCATTTGGGGGCGCGGTCTGCAAAGCCCGCTGACGCGCCAAAGTGGCCTGCGCCGCCTCACGCATCGACATTGTGCCCCATGCCAGATGCGGCGAAAGCCGGGAACAGGCAGAGGCCCCATTTAACGGCGAGGACATCGCGGTGCGATAGGTTTTTCCCCGCGTTTGCAGAAAACTTGTCAGCCGCTCTTGGGCATTTTGGCGCCCGCCCGCCTGACGCTGCGGACATGGATCTGTCGGCAGGTCAAGGTCACGGTTCGACGGAATCGCCCCAATGTCCACCGGAATCGGCGCAAGAGCGGGCACATTTGCCAGCGGCTCTGCCATGAAATGATCCCAATTCTGCGCCCACCCGTTGCGCGACCGCAGACGGCGCTGCACCCCGTGATTGCGCCGCTCATGCCACGCCACCCCCTGCGCCCGGCACCACGCCGCGACCCGCCGGTCGCGCGCATAGGTCCAGCCGTTGCCGGTTTCCTCGTGGGACCAAACAGCCGTGATGGGATGGCGATGCAAAATATCTGTCAGTACCTCGACCACATCGCCAATCCGCACGATCAAAGGTTGCCCGCACCGGGCCAGATCCGCGCGCAATTCGCCCAGACTGTCCGCAACAAAGGCCCATTGACGGCCCGACATATCCGGCTGTTGCCACAGGTCCGGTTCAACCACATAAAGCGGCAAAACCGCGCCCTGCTGCGCAGCCATCATCAGCGCAGAATTGTCCTGAACCCTGAGGTCGCGTTTGAACCAGACCACCTGCATGACGTTAGCGAAAGCCTTTTCTTTCCGATAGATACCAAGGGCTCCGGCGAGGGGCGCGCAAAAGACCCATGACGTCCGCCACAAAGCCGCGGCCATGGTCCTGACGTCGGTTTTCAGGCATTCGGTGCCTTCGGGGTTTCGCCCCGCAGCATCCACGCCAGCAACCTTGGCCGGATTTTCAGGAAGGCCAGATAAGCGCGTTCAAGGCCACCCAACACCCATCGGTTCCGCGCCAGCAGACCCAGCGGGCGCAACACCGGAATTGCCCGCCACATGGCTGCAAAAGCCTCGGCTCCGGATACAATGTCATCGCCTTCCTGCGCATGGAACCGGGCCAGCATCTCGCGACGGTCCAACGGGCATGTGACCTCTGCCCGCGCCAGATCGACGAAATTAATCGCGCCGCGACGGTCAAGCCGCCGCATCATCGCAATCTCGCGCGTGCAAAGCGGACAACCGCCATCAAACCATACAGTGACTGTCTTCATAAAACGCTAACTAGGGCCATTCCGGGCCCTGTCCAATGGCTTGTGCCAGTTAAACAATTTTGAACCTGTCTGCCTTAAATTCTGGGAATCAGTCTGAGGTCCTGGCCTTGGAGTTTTGACATAGTCTTGTTTATCAAAATGGAGATTCCTTATGAAATCAATCATCTTTACCACGGCATTGGCCGTCTGTGCCTCTCCCCTTTTTGCGGACGAATATCAACCGGCGATGGAAAGCTACCTGCAATCCGGGATCAGCGGCTGGATGAATAACCCTGTCCTCATTCAGGCGATCAAGACACAAAATGCGCGCACCGCTGACTTTGATCAGGCCACAATCGACGCACTTGATCTGACCTGGCGCGCCGAAGTCGGATCAGCAGGGTCACAGATCATCGAGGGTGTGACCAATAACGACGCCCAATTTTCTACGCGA
>CALGTJ010000069.1 GCA_937901435.1 uncultured Rhodobacter sp.
GCCTCCAGCTTTTCCGGAGAGGGCTCTTCGTGAACGCGGAACAGCAGCGGCTGTTTTTTGCCCACCAGTTCCTCTGCGGCGGCGACATTGGCGAGGATCATGAATTCCTCGACCAGCCGATGCGCGTCCAGACGGTCCTTGATCGCGACAGAGGTCACCTTGCCCTCTTCGCTGAGTACGATCTTGCGCTCTGGCAGGTCCAGATCCAGCGGCTGACGCTTTTCGCGCGCGATCTTGGTGGTCTGATAGGCGGCATAAAGCGGCGTGAGGATATCGTCCATCAGCGGCGCGCATTTGTCGTTTGGTGCGCCGTCTTGCGCGGCCTGTACCTCTTCGTAATTCAGTGAGGCGACAGAGCGCATCAGGCCTCGGGTGAAGCGATGCCTTATCTTTTCGCCATGCGCATCCAGCGTCATTTCGACCGCCATGCAGGGGCGCACAACGCCTTCGTGCAGGGAACACAGATCACCGGACAGAACATCCGGCAGCATCGGCACCACGCGATCCGGGAAATAGGTGGAATTGCCCCGCTTGCGCGCCTCGCGGTCCAGCGCAGAGCCGGGCGTCACATAGGCGGCCACATCGGCAATGGCGACCCAGACGATATGCCCGCCGGGGTTGGCAAGATCCGTGTCGACACGGGCAAAGATCGCGTCGTCGTGGTCGCGCGCATCCGAAGGGTCGATAGTGATCAGAGGCAACTCGCGCAGGTCTTCGCGTTTGCCCAGGTCCATCGGTTTGGCGGCGTCGGCCTCTGCGATGACCTCGTCGGGGAAATGATCGGGGATGCCATGCTGGTGGATCGCGATCAGGGACACGGCCTTGGGCGCGGTCGGATCGCCAAGGCGATTGACGATGCGCGCATTGGGCAGGCCAAAGCGGTTCTTGGGTCCGGCTTGTTCGGCCTCGACCAACTCGCCATCTTTTGCACCAAAGGTTGCACCGTCGGCAATGCGCCATTCCTTGTCGCTGCCCTTGTCGATGGGCATGACGCGACCGCCCTCTGACCCGACGCGAAACACGCCAAGGATGCGCAGCGGGTTGGTGCCGATGCGGCGGATCAGCCGGGCCTCGTAGTGGTAATCCTCGCCTTTGACCTCGGTCAGGCGCGCAAGGATGCGGTCGCCCGCGCCAAGGGCCGGGTCCGCCGCGCGGGGCTTGAACAGGATCGCAGGCTCTGCCCCCTCGCCAGTCCATTCCAGCGGGCGGGCAAAGATATCTCCGTCGTTGTTGGGCGCAAGCACTTGCAGCACCGACATAGGCGGCAGCTTATCGGGGTCGCGGTAGGTCTTGCGACGCTTGGCCAGATGACCCTCTGCCTCAAGTTCCTTGAGGATGCGTTTCAGATCAATCCGCGCCGCGCCCTTGATGCCAAAGGCGCGCGCGATGTCGCGTTTGGCGGTGAGCGTCGGATTGGCGGAAATCCAGTCCAGAATCTGCGGCTTTGTCGGAAGTGTTTTCATGGGCATGAGGTATCACGCGCAAGGCGGGGCGTCATGCAGAAAGGTCAGCAGCCGTATCCACGTCACGCAACGTCGCGGCAAAGCCGATACACTGGCCGGGCAGGGACGCGATTGTGTCGGCCATAGCGTGCTCGCTTGACCAGCGAATGTTGCGGAACACGGCGTTGGGGACGGCGCTGTTGCGCTGCATCCCGATGAGCCAATAGCCGCCATCGGTGGCCGGGCCAAGGACGGTCTGGTTGGGTCCGAGCCGCGAAAAGGCATGGTGGATATGACGCGGCTGAACGCCCGGAATATCGCCGCCGATGATCAGTACGGGACCACGCGGCATGGCGCGAAAGATCCGCCCCATACGCGCGCCCAGATCGCCGCGTCCTTGAGCAATCCGGGGCAGATGGGCGGGCCAGATGCGGCTTTGCAAGCCCGTGTGATCCGGCGAGACCGCAAGCCACAGGTGCCAGCGCGGATCGTCAAGCCGGCGGAGCAGCGCGCGGGTCTGGTGGCGAAACCACCATGCGGCGGGAACCATACCAATGTCGCGCCCGAGGCGGGTCTTGACCCGACCGGGGCGCGGTTCTTTCAGCATGATCACCAGATGGCGGTCACGCAAAATAGGCGTCCAGGATCTTGCGATAGACGGATTTAAGCTGTTCGATCTGCGCCACTTCAACCCGTTCGTCCACTTGGTGCATGGTTTTGCCGACCAGCCCAAATTCGACCACCGGACAGTGGTTCTTGACGAACCGCGCATCCGAGGTGCCGCCTGTGGTCGACAGAACGGGCGTAACACCGGTCTCTTGGGCAATCACATGAGAGATCATGTCGGACAGTTGGCCGGGGGGCGTCAGAAAGCTTTCGCCAGAGACTTTGGTGGTCATTTCGAACCCTATGCCCATCTCGGCTGCGATCTTACCGGCTTCGTCGTTGAGCCACGCAATCAAAGCGGCAGAGGTATGTGCATCGTTAAAGCGGATATTCACCGTCGCGCGGCAGGCGGCGGGGATCACATTGGTCGCCGGATTGCCGGTGTCGATGGTGGTCACGGCAAGTGTCGAGGCGTCGAAGAACTCTGTGCCGGTATCCAGCGTGTGACTGGCCAGCCGATCCATCAGCCGCGCCATGGCGGGCACCGGGTTCTTGGCACGGTGCGGGTAGGCCGAATGGCCCTGCACACCGGTGGCGGTGAAAAACGCCGTCATCGAACCGCGCCGCCCGATCTTGATCATTTCACCGAGGGTCTCGGGACAGGTCGGCTCTCCGACCAGACAGTCGCTCATCGCCTCGCCATTGTTGTTCATCCAGTCGAGCAGGGCCGTGGTGCCGTCCAGCGCGTCGCCCTCTTCGTCGCCCGTGATCGTCAGGATGATCGCGCCTTCCGGCGGGGTCTCTTGCACCAGATCCACGGCGGCGGCGACAAAGGCGGCGACCCCCGATTTCATATCGGTCGCCCCGCGCCCCCAGAGCCAGCCATCGCGGATCACGCCGCTGAATGGATCATCGGTCCAGTCATCAGGATTGCCCACAGGCACCACATCCGTGTGACCGTTAAAGCCAAAAGTCCGGGCATGTCCCTTGTCGCCCCATCGCGCGAAAAGGTTCGACACCTCGCCCCGATCGACCCGGATGCAGCTGAACCCGACGGCCTCGAGTTCGGTCTGCAAAAGCACCAGCGCCCCGGCCTCGGCAGGGGTGACAGAGGCGCAGCGGATCAGACGCGCGGTAAGGTCAACGGGGTCGAGAGGGTGAGGCACGTGTTAACTCCTTGGATGGAACGGGTTTGCCTGTGACTACCCGCTGTGTGACGCGGCGGCAATCACGGTAATCTAGGTCACCCTGTGGCGAAATCGAAACAATCCAGAGGTGAATTTGTTAACCTTTGGATTTTTCGCAATACGTTCAGGTGGATATCGGCAATAGTCCGCTGAAACCTGAGGCAGGGTTAAAGACCGCAAAGACGGTCCGTGGGCAGTATTTTCCAGAAACCGATGATGCTTTGCGTCGTCTCTCTGATGCTGTGCTCTGTTTCGGGACGAGGCAGGAGCACGGAATGGTCAGAGGAACGACGCTACCTATCAACACAGGGGCCAGCGCCAATGCGATGGCGCAAGAGATATTCGGCAATGGTGTCAGCGTGGTCAGCGCCTCATACCAAGGCTCCAGCTACTCGTCTGGCATCTGGTCCAACGGAGATTCCGTCTCTGGCTTTGTGACGCCCGGCGATACCGGCGTCATCCTGTCAACCGGACAGGCCACGGATTTCACCAACAATCGCGGGCAGTCCAATCAGAGTGGCAGCACAAGCACCAATACCGGTGGGGCAAATAACAACGCGGATTTTAAAGCGGTTCCAGCGTTCATTGAATCAAAGGGGATTCACAGCGGGCTGTTTTT
>CALGTJ010000070.1 GCA_937901435.1 uncultured Rhodobacter sp.
AAAGTAAAAGATCTGCCCCACCTCGATCCCGCGCGCCACGCGGCGGCGCTCTTCGGGGATAGCGTTGAACAGGGCCTCGTCGTGGGTCTCATCTGTGCGGGCATAGCGCGAGGTGAACTCTTCCAGAACGCTCTGACATTGCACCACGTCGTCATAATCGATTTCGCGGTCCCCAAATTTCAGATCGGTGATCTCGCTGTCATAAAACACCTCGGACTCGCCCGTGTCCGCCAGCACCAGAAACTCGTGGGTGTCGTCGCCGCCGATGGGGCCAGAGTCCGCGCGCATGGGGATCGCTTGCAGGCCCATACGTTCGTAACTGCGCAAGTAGGACACCAGATGCCGATTATAGGCGTGCAACGCCGCCTCTTTCGAGACATCAAAGTTATAGCCGTCCTTCATCAGAAACTCGCGCCCGCGCATCACACCGAAACGGGGCCGCACCTCGTCGCGGAATTTCCACTGGATGTGATACAGCGTCAGGGGCAAATCCTTGTAACTGCTGACATTAGAGCGGAAAATATCCGTGATCAGTTCCTCGTTCGTCGGCCCGTACAGCATATCGCGCCCCTGCCGATCCTTGATCCGCAGCATCTCTTCGCCGTAATCGTCATAGCGCCCGCTTTCACGCCACAGATCCGCCGATTGCAGCGTCGGCATCAGCATCGGAATATGCCCCGCGCGTTCCTGTTCTTCGTGGACGATCTTTTCGATGTTCTTCAACACCTTATAGCCCAGCGGCAGCCACGAATAGATGCCAGAGGCGGCCTGTTTGATCATCCCCGCCCGCAGCATCAGGCGGTGGCTGACAATCTGCGCCTCGGCAGGGGTTTCTTTGAGAACGGGCAGGAAATAACGGCTAAGGCGCATGGCAGATTCCGCGAATTTGGGACGAGTTGGGGACGGTCTATGGCATGGCGCATGCCGGGGCAAGGGATTGGCGGTGTGCGGACGGTTTGGGATGTTTACCCAAGGCCCAGACAGCCCTAGGGTGAACGTGTGGTGACGAGGACAACGAGATGGGCAACCCGCAACATCTGGAATGGCTGCTGGAAGGCGTCGAGGCCTGGAACGCGCGGCGAAAGCGTGAGGATTTCGTGCCGGATTTTGAGGGTGTGGAAATCCGAAAAGTGTTCGAGCGAGCAGGAAAACTGGATAGTTCAGGACGGATTCCACTCAATAACGTCAACCTAATGAAGGCGGACCTCAGGGGGGCGGACCTCAGAGAGGCCCTCCTCGAGGAATCAAACCTCTTTAAAGCTAGCCTTGGAGGGGCTGTCCTTGGAGGCGCGACGCTCACAGGGGCGGACCTCAGGGAAGCGGATCTCTGAGGAGCGTCCCTCAGGAAAGCGGACCTAGAGGGAACAGCCCTCAAAGGGTCTACGCTCACAAGGGCCGATCTGGGGGAAGCGAACCTTAATGGAGCGGATATTCGAACGGACTGGGAGGATCCCTTAGTTCCAACTCCAATAATTGTTGATTTGTCGCAAACGAAGCATTTGACCCAAGATCAAATCGACACGATGAAAGGCGATACCGGTGTGATCCTGCCGTGGGGGTTGGTGCATCCCGCCCATTGGCCCGATCCGGACCCGTGGCAAGTGCAACGGCCCGCTTCGTTGACTTCAGAAGCTTCAAAATCATTTGTCTTTCTGTCTTACGCCGCGAAGGACAGGGATTTGATCCAAAGCCTGCATGGCCTTTTGACAGCGCAGGGCGTTGCGATGTGGTGGGATCAGGATATCCCGCCCGGCGATGGCTGGCGGAATCGGCTGCAAGAACAGCTTGGGTCTGCGACGGCTGTCTTAACCTGTTGGACAGCGGCGAGTGTCGCCTCTGATGCGGTCAGAGAGGAGGCCAGCACAGCGCAGGGTCAAGGCAAGTTGCTGCATGTGCGCTTGGATGACGCCCCCCTGCCCTTTGGCTATGCTGAGACGCAGTATCAGGATTTGCGGGATTGGGACGGGACGGACAGCGACCCAAGGTTCCGCCGTCTTGTTCAGGCGTTGAAGGATAAGTTGGATCCAAACCGCATCTCTGAAGTCCGCTTCACCTCCCCTGCCGAGTTTCGAACCATCGACGCAAAGCTGGATGTGAATTATACGCCGACCCGACCAGCAGCGCGCGAGGCCTCAAGAACTCCAACAGATGAGGTCCAAAACGCACGAACAAGGTCTGCTCTGCTGCAACTCACTCTGACGTATTGCAAAGCCTTGCGGCGTTACAAGCGGGAAGCGCAGGAACAATCGAACCAGGTGTCTACGGCAGAGCAATTGCTGGGCATCGCAGAGGACTTGCGCGAGGCGTTGAAGGCCCCGACAGAGGAGTTTCTGCCAACGTTGCTACAGGACTACGCAGAGACGCTTGCTCTATCTGATCGTGACGCATTGGAAGCGCTTGAGGGACCCGATACAGCCCTGCACCAGCGTTTGGTGACGCGTGCACGGCAACATTATGCCGCCTATCCTGAGTTGGCAGAGATCAGCGATCCGACCAACACGCGGTTTATCACCGATGATTACCCCTACTCGCTGGACAAGTTCAAAACCGAATTGCAGGACGTGGCCTATTCGCCAGAGGGGTTAAAGATCTTTACTGATGAGACCCGCGTTCTGATTGAGGCAGAAGAACAGGCGAGGGTTCCGCAAGGCGTGGACGAAGAAAAGACCAAGCTGGCAAGGCTTGGGGCGATCGCTGGCGAGATGCGGCGCGAGATGTCAAAACTCGCAGGCAAGGGCAAGGATTTGGTCGATAGATCTGCCGCGTGGGTAAAGACATGGGAAAGGCTGCAAAAGATCTGGGATGCGATTGAACCCTACATCGGGAAAACACCAGACGGTTAAGTTCGCGCCCCCTAATCCACCCCAACCCTTGCAAGCGCGCCTGTGTTGCGCCACATCTTGACGGCGTAGCCAAGAGGAGCGGTGATGGCCCTGCCGGTGGACAAGCAAGCGAAATACTGGGGGATCGCGGGGGCGGTTTTTCTTGTGGTGATGTGGTTTCTGGGTGATGTGATCCTGCCGTTCGTGCTGGGCGGGGCGATTGCCTACTGCCTTGACCCGATTGCCGACGCGCTGGAGCGCAGGGGCTTTAGCCGAGCGCTGGCGACGGTGACGATCACGCTGATTGCGATCCTGATCTTTGTGGTCATGGCGCTGGCGGTGGTGCCGACGCTGATCAATCAGGCCATCGCGCTGGTCGGGATCGCCCCGGAACTGGCGACGAATTTACAGGCCTTTCTGACCGACAAATTCCCCGACCTGATGGATCAGGATTCCACCATCCGCCAGTCTCTGCTGAAACTGGGCGAGACGATCCAGTCCAAGGGCGGCGCGCTGGTCGAGGGGCTGCTGAGTTCGGCGCTGAGCCTGCTGAACATGCTGGTGCTGATCTTTATCGTGCCGGTGGTGGCCTTTTACCTGCTGCTGGACTGGGACAATATGGTCGAGCGCATCGACGAGCTGCTGCCGCGCGACCATGCCCCTGTGATCCGCGATCTGGCTTATCAGGTGGATCGCACGCTGGCCTCGTTCATTCGCGGTCAGGGGACGGTGATGCTGATCCTTGGGGTGTTTTACGCCGCTGCACTGATGATTGCCGGGTTGCAATTCGGGTTGGTTGTGGGGGCTGTGGCCGGGCTGTTGTCGTTCATCCCTTACGTGGGCGCGATTGTGGGCGGGGGGCTGGCCATTGGATTGGCGCTGTTCCAGTTCTGGGGCGACTGGGTGATGATCGGCGTCGTGGCCGGGATCTTTTTCGCGGGTCAAATGCTGGAAGGGAACGTGCTGACGCCCAAGTTGGTGGGCGGCAGCGTGGGGTTGCATCCGGTCTGGCTGCTGTTTTCGCTCAGCCTG
>CALGTJ010000071.1 GCA_937901435.1 uncultured Rhodobacter sp.
TTTCGGCAGAACCTGTTACACTCAACGCTGCTTGGACTCAAGGATTTCAACGCGTTAAGAGACGCATGATGGTTCACACATTCCGAGGAATGCGCTGATCAACCATTCGTTTGGCGTCACCCTGCAAAGTGGATCCCGATTAAAAGCATCGCGAACATCCCGGTTTCCAGAACCGGAACGCCATAGAGGTATTTTTGTGCCAAGCGGCGTGTTTTGCTATATGTCATGTCAGCCCCCAAGTTGACGACACTTGGTTACCATATCCCTTACGATCTCCAATAGTTTTAGCCAAATTCGTGGCAAAACTATGACCGCCAGAAACAATCCGTTAAATTAATCCTGCACTCTTTCGAAACGAGAAACGCCCACCAAAAGGCGGGCGTTTGTCTGGTTGCGTATCTGGCCATGTGCAGGCCCGAGCCGTCAAAGCTGTGCAGTCAAAGCTGTTGCAGATCAGCCTGTCGCAAGCAAATGCATGTCCAGCGTCCCGTCAATCCCCAGCCGCGCGCGTAATGCATTTGGCAACAGGCGCTGGCTTGTGATCCGCTTGGTCATCATCTCTGTGACACGGTGCTCTTCGCCGTAGAGGGCCAGATATTTGGCGTAATTGTCAAAGACCTTGCGGCTTGGAATGTCGACATAGGTTTCCAAGGACACACCATTGGCGAGGATCACGTCATGCGCTTCGGTTTCGACGTGGTAATAGACCACGCGCTCTGGCAGGTCATCAAGCGCGATAAGGTCGATGTCGGACCCGTTCACAAGGGCAGCCGCGTTGATCACCAAACCGTCGATCACCATCCCATGATCCTGCGTCACGATCAGATCGCTGTGCGGTAGGCCGCCCCCCAGTGACCCGGCGGCAAAGCGCACAGGTTCCATCCGCTCGCGCGCAAAGGTCTTGACCGCCGTGTGCCGCCCGATCCAGATCACCGGCACCAGATCGCCCGTCGCGGTGCGCACCATGTCGCCGATTTTCAGGGTCTCGACCGCAGCCTCGCCTGCCTCTGTGGCGATCATCGTGCCGGGCGCAAAGCAGGGGGTGTCAGATTGCTGCGTGGCATAGGTGACAGAACCGGTCCCCAAAACGTCACCAGATGTATGCGCGCCACTTGGCAGAGTGTTCTGAAAGGTCCAGTTCGACGCGTTGCTGATATTGGCAAATGTGACTGGACCACCGTTCCAGATCGAGTTGTCGTCAGAGGAAGTTGCCACGTCCAGATCGACCCCAAGCGTAAAGCCTGTCGCACTCAATGTGTCACCGTCCGGAGAGCCGTCCGGCAGATCATCCAACGGCCCTGCGCTTGCCACATTGGTGTGTGCTGCGATCACATTTCCACCGAACGCCGCGATCATGTTGCCGGACGAAGGCATCGCCCATTGAGTCGTGGAACTGTCGAAAGAGATCGCCGACACCGTTCCGCCTGACGGATTCGCAATGACTGTCGGGCTGCCTGTTCCGGCCGCGGGAATGGTGAACCTGACAATGTCTTCGGGGTCTAATCCGCCAGCGCCGACCGTATAAGAGAACTTTGCATATCCCCCCCCGTTATTGGTGAGATAGAGATCAATTGTCTCGCCAGCCGTGATGCTGTTCGCCGCAATGAACGAGAAAGAAGAGTCGATCCCGTCTATTTCGTCCGACATCATCGAGACAAAGAAAATATCACCTGCAACTGCCATATCGTAAAACCCCTTTTAAAAAACACAACGTTGTGTCGCGCCCCGGTATGTATTGCCTTGCCAAATTCCATCGCAAGCCCGGAAGAAGGCAAAAGCAACCCGTATAGATCATTAAAGCTCGCGCTTTGCACAGAAGAACAGAACGCGAACGTTGAATTTTCGGTTGCAGGTCTGTCGAGACGGTGTTGTTCACGCGTAATTACTCACCCCCCATTTTGAGAGTGTGCGTCTCAGGCGAGGGTTTGGTTT
>CALGTJ010000072.1 GCA_937901435.1 uncultured Rhodobacter sp.
CGTTGACGCTCGCCGTGGTTGCCAGTTTTTGAGGACATGGCCGGTCCTGTAGACGCTCAAGCTTCGTGCGGCTCCTCGACCAGAGAGGAAACCGCTACGATCTTCTTGTGCTTGTACGCCTTATACTTGGTGCTCTGGCGCCACAGGCCAGTGTCACAGGTTATATGGTACAGATGGGTGAAAAGAAAATCGACCGCAACCGATTTGATTGGGCTACGATTGCACAGAATGATTTTTGGTGCCCAGATGCAGAAATGGCGTTGGAATGGGAAGCACATCTTGATTGGTTGCGTAAAGACTACCACAATTCTGTTGGTGCAGTGATTGAGGTTGTGGCCCGTGGAATGCCAGCGGGTATCGGTGCGCCAATTTATGGTAAACTCGATACAGAATTAGCCGCGGCTATGATGTCGATCAATGCGGTCAAGGGCGTTGAGATCGGCGAGGGTATGGCGGCAGCGGCTCTGACTGGACGCGATAATGCTGACGAAATTTTCATGGGCTCGAATGGACCTGAATACAGCTCTAATCACGCGGGTGGGGTTTTAGGTGGTATTTCGACAGGGCAAGACATTGTCGTGCGCTTTGCGGTTAAACCGACGTCGTCTATTCTGTCTCCACGGCGCACGATTACCAAGGCCGGCGCACCGGTCGAAATTATCACCAAAGGCCGTCATGATCCATGCGTCGGTATCCGTGCTGTTCCGGTTGGGGAAGCGATGATGGCCTGCGTTCTATTGGATCAAATGCTGTTGCACCGCGGCCAGGTGGGCGAGAACCGCGGTAAAATTGGCGCCTGATACTGAGTGGTGTTAAACAATCAATCACTTACCTTGATCTATGGTGCTATAACGTGGCTGCCGCCAAGGCGGTATCCATCAGGTACTTGATTTTTTTGCGCTGGGTCTCCGCCACGAGGCGAATAAGTTCATCGTTTTCTTTTAGGACAACCAAGGTAGAGCGGCGTGGGATATTTAACCGTTTAACCAATTTGGACTTGCCGAATAACTCCCAGTCGACGTCAATGAAGGTGATATGTTTCTCATAATTTGGATTGGCCGATTTGAGTTCGGAAATTATTTTTTCTTGGGCGCGGCAGGTTCCGCACCAGCGGGCCTTGAAATCTAGAAAAACAGTGTCGCCCTTCGCCAAATGTCTGGAGACTAAGCCCGGTGAATAGGATAGGGCACCACTTGCCGCAGATAGGGAAACTGGCGCACTGACCATGGCAGCAGACAGGGCTAAAAATTCACGACGTTTCATTTCATGTTCCTTTGTATCAAATGGAGACTGACAGGATTACCAGCCAGTCGGGCAGTGTGTCGAGCACCCACGCCTCAACCGGATGATGTAGTTTAAAATAAAGCGCGGTCCCGACAAAAATAAATACAGCACCCATTATGGGCTTTGCCAGACCAGAGATTGCTTGTAATTTACGTCTGTGGCGTTTTAACAGACTGCGGGCCCCATAGGCGGTCGCCATGATCACCGTTGCGACGCCAAATGCAAAGCCAATCATGATCGAACCAGCCCAGATCAGGTTCTCGCCTTGCGACGCCAACGCAATTGCGCCGCCGAGTGTTGGCCCAACGCAGGGGCTCCAGACTATTCCAAGCAACCCACCACCGATGAACTGCCCGACGATAGTATGGCGGTCAATCTGACCCAGCTTATGGTCGGCAAGCCCTACGGGAGCCGTAAGCAGATGCGAAAACCCCGAGGAAAGTTTGGGCAGTAAGATTACAAACCCAAATCCAACCATGACCAAAGCCCCAAGTTGCGCAACGTCATCATTATTGATGCCAATAACCTGACCAAAACTTAACACAGCCATGCCGACGGCGACGAAAGACAGCCCCATGCCGGTGGCCAGAACAACGGGTCCCAATGGGCTGACTTGCAGTGCGCTTGCCAAAACAATGGGAAGCACTGGCAAGACGCAGGGGTTGATCAAGGTTAGCAGGCCAGCGAGATATGCAAAAACAACATCCATGATGTTTGCTAGCGGATGCGATTGCACAATACCACTGTTCGATGGAACACGGTGGATCACATTATTGTGGTTTTTGTTTCGATAACTGTACTGCCAAGATCCCGCCTGTGATGATTATCACGCCCACCAGGTCGAGGGGACCTAATTTTTCACTGAGAAACATAGCGGCGATGGCAACACCAAAAAACGGATTTAAGAAATGGAATGTTGCGGCTTTCACGGTCCCGATACGGTCCACGAGCATGAACCAAACCAGTGTGGCGGCCAAACCGGGTACTAAGGTGGTATAGGTAAATGCAGCGATTAATCGTAGGTTCCAGTTGACGCTAAAGGGTTCAAGCAAAATTGCGGGAACAGCTAGAACCGCACTGCCGACAAGCATTTGCAGGCCAACGACCATCAAAAAATTCCCGCCCGCTGAGGCACCGCGCATTGCCAGTGTCGCCACTGTTAGAGAGATGACGCCAAGGGTACATAATGTGATACCTAACCCGTCTACCCCGCCCTGAAACCGTGCGCCCATAATCAAGCTGACGCCAATCACACCTGCGATCAGACCGGCAAATCCGAGAGGTTGAATTCTCTCGCCA
>CALGTJ010000073.1 GCA_937901435.1 uncultured Rhodobacter sp.
CCGACCCAGGCCAGCCAGTTGCTTCAGCTGCCTTGGTGGGCTGTGTTTGGGGGATTGTTCGGTGCAGCGTTTGTGTCTGGCGGCATTATCCTTGTCCCCATTATGGGGGCGACAGTATTTTTCTTGTGCCTGATCGCCGGGCAACTTGTCGGTTCAGTTGTCGCAGACGCGATTGGCGCTTTCGAATTAGAACCACAGGCTTTGACACTGCGCAAACTTGCGGGCGTGATGCTCGCCTTTTGTGGGGTTGTGCTGGTGCGTTGGGGTTAAACCGCTGCAGAAATTTTTCTTAACAACGGAGTTATAACCATGTTTCCTAAAACTTTCTCGCCGGTTAAGATTGGCCCCCTAAAGCTGAAAAACCGCCTTATGATGGCACCCTTGACCCGTCAAGTTGCTGAGCTGGATGGCACACCCACTGACGAAATGGCGGCATATTATGCACGTCGTGCGCGCGGGGGCGTTGGCCTGATCATCTCGGAAGGAACCTATGAGATCGATGAATTGGGTTGCAAAGCCTATCTGTCGCAACCCGGCATCGCGAACGCCAAACATGTTGAGGGTTGGAAGAAGGTCACCAAGGCTGTGCACGCATTTGGGACACCTATCATCTGCCAGTTGATGCATGGGGGCCGCGTGTCTGACCCCAGATGCCTGTTTGAAGGGGAAAGCGCGGTTTCAGCCTCAGATACGCAAAGCGAAGGCTGGGTGTTATACACTGACAACGATGATGAAAAACACGATCGCGGCATAAAGGGCGACTGGCCTCAGGTCACCTTCCCGCCCGCCCGCGCGCTGAGCGAGGCAGAGTTGGAGCAGGTCGCGGATGGTTTTGCGCAGGGTGCCGCACGTGCCATCGAGGCGGGTTTTGACGGGGTCGAGATCCACGGCGCGAACGGCTATCTGCTTTGGCAGTTCATCATGCCAAAGACAAACTTGCGCAGTGATGCCTATGGTGGGTCGCCAGAAAATAACGTGCGGTTTGCCAAGATGGTCTGCCAAAAAGTGCGCGACGCGATTGGTCCTGACAAATTGATTACATTGCGGCTAAGTCAGGATGGCGTCGATGATTTCATGGGGGCGTGGCCGGATGGTGTTGAATATGCACGTGCCATTGGCGCAGCCCTTGCGGATTGTGCCGCGGACGCCCTGCATTGGTCGAGCTTTGACTGGACCGACAACCGTGATCCGAACTCGGACATGCCAATGGCCAAGGCTCTCAAAGAGGAATCTGGCAAAAGCATGCTTGTCAACGGCGGGATTGCTGACGGTCCGGGGGCAGAGGCGGTGTTTGATGCACAAGCAGGGGATGCGGCAGTCGTAGGGCGCCCGCTTTTTGCGCAACCGGATTGGCCGCATATTATCCGCTCTGGCATGGAATACCCTTGGACAGAATTCGACCGCAAATATGTCATCCAGCCGCCTGTCGATCTGGACCAATGTTATCCAATGAACCGCTACATCACAAATTGGGATCCAGATCTGAGCAAGCGACGTTGAGAGATGTCAGCAGTCTTTGGGGCACCAAGCGTTCAATCTGTGGTTGTCAGTGATCCATCCGACTAGAAAGGTTGTTATGTGACAGAGGACTACAGTGAAATCCGTAATGCTGTGCGCGCGTTATGCGCTGGTTTCCCGCCGGAATATCATCGACAGATTGATCAGGATCGCGCCTATCCCGAAGCGTTTGTCGAGGCACTTACGCAGGCTGGCTGGATGGCCGCGCTAATCCCTGAGGAATTCGGCGGATCGGGTCTGGGCCTGACGGAAGCTTCTGTCATCATGGAAGAAATCAACCGGGCGGGTGGCAACTCCGGTGCCTGCCACGGACAGATGTACAACATGGGCACGCTGCTGCGGCACGGATCCGACGTTCAAAAGGCGCATTATCTGCCAAAGATTGCGTCGGGCGAGTTGCGCTTGCAGTCTATGGGTGTGACCGAACCCACGACGGGAAGTGACACGACAAAGATCAAGACCATAGCGAATAGGAAGGCCGACCGCTATGTCATCAACGGTCAAAAGGTCTGGATCAGTCGGGTCCAGCATTCGGACCTGATGATCTTGCTGGCGCGCACGACGCCTTTGGTTGAGGTCAAAAAGAAATCCCTAGGCATGTCGATTTTCATCGTTGACCTCAAACAGGCGATTGGTAATGGGTTGGAGGTCAAACCAATCCGCAACATGGTCAATCACGAAACCAACGAGCTCTTCTTTGACAACCTCGAAATACCGGTCGAAAACCTGATTGGGGAATATCACCAGCCAGATACACGCACAACACCAGTT
>CALGTJ010000074.1 GCA_937901435.1 uncultured Rhodobacter sp.
GATCACTCTCATACCGCAGCCGCCAACCGACCGTGGTGAATAATCCGGGTTAACGGCGTGGGCAAACCCATGCCCGGCCCCAGAACAGCAGATGTGTGGCGGTTTGCGCCAAGTTCCAAAATTGGACCATCGGGCTATACGTGTGAGGATCCGGTCTGGGGCGGTTTTGGACTTTATACCTCACGGCAAGACGCCGAAGACGTGATCAAATCCCCCGCAAGACCTTTGCCCTTTCTGGAAAACGCGGTTGAGGCATGGCACGGTTTGGTCATCCCTTACGCCCATCGCGGGGCAGTGAAATGGCGCGAGGACGTGCAGACCGACAGCGCGATCAGGCCCGCAGCGGCAGACCCGAAAGGCCCGCTGATCGTCATCACGTCAGCGGGTTATGACACGGCAGAGACTGCAACCCCCTCACGAGTCATGGCATTTGTCAAAGCCGTTCAAAATATGGTGGATCATTACCGCACCCTGCCCGGAAACATACGAGCCGATGTGTTCAGCGCCGGGCAGGTCGACGGGCGCGAAGGCTGCACGGTCAGCCTTTGGGCCGATGACAAAGCGATGATGGCGGCGGCCTACAAAGGTGGAGAGCATAAAGCCCAGTTAGATTATCACAAAGCGACTCCGCATTTTGACCACAGCTCTTTCACACGCGGCCGCATTGTCGCAAGCACAGGCACATGGGATGGTGCAGACCCGGTCAAAGAGATGGCGGTCGCCTGGGACCTTTTTCTTTACCATACCCCCCAAAAAAAGGCCCCGCACATGGCAGGGCCTTTCCTTTGTTTCTCAGGGAAAGCTTAGTTCAACGCAGCATCCGTGATCGCATGGGTCCATGCGGCAGCGCCCGGATCAGCCGTAATCACCGGATCCGACCCACCGGCCAGCAGCGTATCGACCGTGCGCTGGAAATCAGCCGGATCCAGCGCGCCGTTGCTACCTGCGGTCAGCTTGGCGATCTCGCCCATCATCCGCACCTGATGCGCCTCTGTCTGCGCCCCGGTCTCATCGTTCTCCAGAACGATTTCGGCGGCTTCATCCGGGTTGGCCTCGGCGTATTTCCACCCCTTCATCGAGGCGCGCACGAACTTTACCATCTTTTCCTGAAACATCAGATCGGCAAGGTTCTCTTCCAGCGTCCAGATCCCGTCTTCCAGTGTGGCAACGCCCTGCTCTTCGTACTTGAAGGTCACAAGCTCGTCCGGATTGACGCCCGCATCCAGCACCTGACCGTATTCGTTATAGGTCATCGTCGAAATGCAATCCGCCTGCCGCTGGATCAGCGGATCAACGTTAAAGCCCTGTTTCAGAACCGTCACGCCCTCTTCGCCACCCTCGGTCGGTATGCCTTCCTGAGACATCCACGACAGGAACGGGTATTCATTGCCAAAGAACCAGACGCCGATGGTCTTGCCCTTGAAATCCTGCGGCCCGGTGATCCCGGTGTCCTTCCAGCAGGTCAGCATCAGACCAGAGGTCTTGAACGGCTGGGCGATGTTCACCAGCGGCAGACCCTTTTCGCGCGCCGCCAAGGCTGAGGGCATCCAGTTGAGCATGACATCCGCGCCGCCGCCTGCCAGCACCTGAGGGGGTGCGATATCGGGGCCACCGGGCTTGATCGTGACGTCAATGCCCTCTTCCTCGTAATAGCCCTTGTCTTTGGCCACATAGTAGCCCGCGAACTGAGCCTGCGTGACCCACTGCAACTGCAATGTCACCGAATTATCCGCATGCGAGCCTGCAAAGGCCCCGCCTGCGGTCATCGCCAACGCAGCCGCGCCTGCCAATAGATGTTTCATACGATTAGCTCCCTGTTGTTTGTTTCGTTTATTTCCGCTGCGACGGGTGCCAGAATGTCACCCCCCGTTCTATGACCGCCACCGTTCCATAAAACAGCATGCCCGCCAAGGCGGCGACGGTAATCTCGGCCCAAACCATATCAAGCGCCAGCTGCCCCACCGATGTGGAAATGCGAAACCCCATGCCGCGCACAGGGCTGCCAAAGAATTCGGCCACAATAGCGCCAATCAACGCCAGCGTAGACGCAATTTTCAGCCCGTTAAAAATGAACGGCATGGCGGCAGGCAGGCGCAGTTTCAGCAATGTCTGCCAGTAGCTTGCTGAATAGGTCCGCATCAGATCCTTTTGCATCACACTGGCGGCGGCAAGCCCCTGCACGGTGTTCACCAGAACCGGAAAGAAAACCATGACCACAACAACCGCGGCCTTGGAATGCCAGTCAAAGCCAAACCACATCACAAGGATCGGCGCGGTCCCAATGATCGGCAAAGCGGCAATGAAATTGCCAACCGGCAGCAACCCCTTTTGCAGGAACGGCGAGCGGTCGATCAAGACAGCCACCGCAACCGCCGACAGACAGCCGATGACATAGCCGCTCAACGCCCCCTTCACAAAGGTCTGCACGAAGTCTTCCCAGAGGATCGACAAGGACCCGGCAAAGGTCACGGCGATCATCGAGGGCGGCGGCAGGATCACCAGCGGCACCTGCAACCCGCGCACCACAAGTTCCCAAACCACCAAAAGCGTGACACCAAAGAACACCGGAACAAAGATCTGAACCGCGCGCGTCTCTGCCCAAGGTGACTTGGCCAACCATACATTCAACGCCCAGGCCAAAATCCAGAACACAAGCGCCGCAATCACCAAACTCAAATCGCGCCCCCCTTCATCTTGGCAAAAATACTCCGGGGGTTTGCCCAAGGGGCAACGGGGCCAAGCGCCAGAATGAGGGGCAAGGCCCCCAATTTGTTTGCAAGATCTCTCACCGATCCATCCCCATGCGCCGCAGGGTCACCCGCTGCAAAATCCCAATGGCCCCCACCAGAACAGCCGCGCAAATCGCCGCCATCATCAGCGCCGACCAGATCTGGATCGTCTGCCCGTAATAACTCCCCGTCAGCAGCCGCGCCCCAAGCCCGCGGATCGCGCCCGTTGGCAACTCGCCCACAATGGCCCCCACCAGCGAGGCGGCAATGCCCACCTTCAACGAGGTAAAGAGATAGGGCATGGACGCGGGAAACCGCAACTTCCAGAACAGTTGCGCCTTTGAGGCATTATAGGTCTTCATCAGATCGAACTGCATCGCCTCGGGGCTGCGCAGCCCCGCGACCATGCCGACCACCACCGGAAAGAACGACAGATAAGCAGAGATGATCGCCTTGGGCACAAGCCCCTGAATCCCAACGGAATTCAAAACCACAATCACCATTGGCGCGATCGCCAGAATAGGAATGGTCTGGCTTGCAATCGCCCAAGGCATCACCGACATATCCATCGCGCGGTTGTGCACGATCCCCACCGCCAGCAAGATCCCCGCGACCGTCCCCATCGCGAACCCCAGCAGCGTCGCGCTCAGCGTAATCCACGCATGAAACACCAGCGAGCGTTTGCTGGTAACCTTCTTTTCGACCGTGGTTTCCCACAGTTCAATCGCCACCTGATGTGGCGCGGGCAGGCGCGGTTTGGCCTCGGCCCATGTCTGCATGATCTGCGCGGGATGACGCAACGCCAGAACCGTCCCGCTGATTTCCCGCCGCTCGCGGGCATCCGCGGGCGTGACGACCACGCCGTCGCGCGCCGCCTGATCCAACACGCCGTGCATATTCATCGGCACCGCCGCCAGATACCAAATTGCGATCAGCGCCGCGACGACGGAGAGGACTGGCAGGATCGACCTCATGCACGCCACTCCATCCGCAATTCGCGCGGGGCCTCCGGCGTCTCGCCGTCCATCTCTTTCACGGGCACAAAGCCTTCCCGCCGATAGAACCGCTGGGCCGCAACATTCGGCACATGCGTATTCAGACGCAGATAGTCGCGATTTTCCTTGAGGTTATCCAGTAAAGCCTTGCCAATCCCCTGACCCTGACATGCGCAATAGAACCCGGTGATATGCGCTTTCTCTGGCTGAAACGCGAGATATCCGACGACCGGATCGCCGGCCACATAGATCCTTCGCTTGGCCATGCCATCGGTCAAAGCCCGCACCAATCCGTCATAGTCGATATCGCGCGCCATCCAATCAGTCGCCTCGATCCACTCGTCGACGATACGCGCACAGGCGGGCGCGTCCGCAGGTCTGGCCAGACGTATCAGAATCATCAATATGCCGTCCCTTTTGCAAGCAGGGTCATTTCGAACCCCACGGCCAATGTCTGAAAAACTGCCGCAAATTGACCAACATCATCAACGCGAAAACAACCACGCCGATATAATGTCGATCCGCCAGATACACCGCCGCAAGTATGGCCGCGATGAGGCTTGTCATCAGAGACCACAAGGCCTGCGTCCGGTGCGATGGATTGGCCTTTGCCGCCTCGTGACGTTCGGCCTGCTTCACAAAGCGAAAGGCTGCGTCGTTCGGATTGGTCTGCATCAATGCTCTCCCTTAAATTGCAGAGAAACCTTTCCATCGCACGCCCCGCTCCGCAGGAGCGCCCCCTCTGGTCGACGACACCGTCGGAGGGGGAGGTGGGCGGGCGCCCGTTTGAAAAAAGGCGCGCGCTATCCATCCAGATGCCCCGCTCTCAATCCCTCCCGGACCCGATGCGCAACGTCGATGAACGCCGCGCTGTCGCGGATATCAAGCGGGCGATCCCGTGGCAGGGGGCTGTCGATGACATCGGTGATCCGACCGGGGCGCGGGCTCATCACCACGATTTTCGTGCTGAGATAGACCGCCTCGGGGATCGAGTGGGTGACAAAACCGATGGTCTTTTCTGTGCGCTTCCAAAGCTCTAACAACTGCTCGTTCAGGTGATCCCTTACGATCTCGTCCAGCGCCCCAAAGGGCTCGTCCATCAGCAGGATATCCGCATCAAAGGCCAGTGCACGCGCGATGCTGGCCCTTTGCTGCATCCCGCCCGATAACTGCCATGGAAACTTTTTTTCGAACCCCGCCAGATCGACCATTTCCAGAACCCGCGCGACCCGTTCGGCCATATCCGCCTTGGAATAGCCCATGATTTCAAGCGGCAGCCGCACATTGCCGCCAATGGTGCGCCACGGATAAAGCCCCGCCGCCTGAAACACATAGCCATAGGCCCGCGCTTGGCGTGCGGCGTCCGGGGTCATCCCGTTGACCGTCAAGGTCCCGCCTGTCGGTGTCTCCAGCCCCGCAATACAGCGCAAGAACGTGGTCTTGCCACAGCCAGAGGGGCCAATGAAAGAGACAAAGTCGCCCTTGTTGACAGTCAGATCCACGCCGGAAAGAGCATGGACCGGACCATCATTGGTTTCGAACACAAGGTTCAAAGCGCGCGCCTCAATCACCGATGCCACGGAGCCCTCGGACTGATCCGGGACCTCTGCCATATTCAGCGTTTCAGTCATTCAAGGCTCTGGCGCGTGACATCACAGGACGCGTTTTTGAAAACTTGGCGCAAGGTCAAACTCCGCTCGCCGGAATGCCCGACCGCTCGACGGGACGTGGAGAGGTCAGCTCTTTCCACGAACTCAGCGCCTTGTTTACCGGGGTATTGGCCTCGCGTTTGACAAACTTACCGTGGCCTTCCTGCGCTTGCACCACGCCGTCATTCACCGCGACCATGCCACGGGTCAGGGTATAGCGCGGCAGGCCTTTGACCTGCTTGCCCTCGAAGACGTTGTAATCAATGGCAGATTGCTGTGCCGAAGCCATGATCGTTTTTTCCTTTTCCGGATCCCAGACCACCAGATCGGCATCGGCCCCGACCAGAACTGCGCCTTTTTTCGGGTAGCAGTTCAGGATCTTGGCGATATTGGTCGAGGTCACGGCGACGAATTCATTCATCGTCAGACGGCCCGTGGCAACGCCGTGCGTCCAGAGCATCGGCATCCGATCCTCCAGGCCCCCCGTGCCATTCGGGATCTTGGTGAAATCACCCACGCCATAGCGTTTCTGGTCGGTGGTAAAGGCGCAGTGATCGGTGGCAACGACAGACAATGACCCCGATTGCAGCCCGGCCCATAGGCTGTCCTGATGCTGCTTGTTGCGGAAGGGCGGGGACATTACGCGGCGCGCTGCGTGGTCCCAATCCTTGTTGAAATACTCACTTTCGTCCAGCGTCAGATGCTGGATCAACGGCTCTCCCCAGACGCGCTTGCCCTGCATCCGCGCGCGCCGGATCGCCTCGTGTGAGTCCTCGCAAGAGGTGTGGACCACGTACAAAGGCACGCCCGCCATATCCGCGATCATGATGGCGCGGTTGGTGGCCTCGCCCTCGACCTGCGGCGGACGGGAATAGGCATGCGCCTCTGGCCCGGTGTTGCCCGCCGCCAGCAGCTTGGCCGACAGTTCCGCAACCACATCGCCGTTCTCGGCGTGAACCATGGCGATGCCGCCCAGTTCCGCCAGACGGTTGAACGACGCGTAAAGCTCGTCGTCATTCACCATCAGCGCGCCTTTATAGGCCATGAAGTGCTTGAACGTGGTGATCCCCTTGTCCTCAACCACGGTCTTCATCTCGTCAAAGACCTGCTCTCCCCACCACGTCACAGCCATGTGGTAGGAATAGTCGCAACTGGCGCGACCCGCCTTGTTGTCCCACATCTGCAGGGCATCCAGCAGGCCCTGCCCCGGCGCAGGCAGCGCAAAGTCCACGACCATCGTCGTGCCGCCGGACAGGGCCGCGCGCGTGCCAGATTCAAAATCGTCCGTCGAATAGGTGCCCATGAACGGCATTTCCAGATGCGTATGCGGATCGATCCCGCCGGGCATCACATAGCATCCTGTTGCATCCAGCGTTTCCGCGCCGCTCAGGTTCGGGCCGATCTGCGTGATGACACCGCCTTCGATCAGTACATCTGCCTTGTAGGTCAGATCCGCCGTGACGACGGTGCCGTTCTTGATGACTGTTGTGGGCATACTGTCCCCTTCCCTGTTCAATTGTTTTTGTAACAACTCAGCCGAGGCAACACAGCCTCTGTGCTTTGTGGTGACACCTCGTGCCAGTGTAACCCGTTGTTTATCGTAAAGCGCATCTGTTCTGCCGCAACAATGCGATCAAGCAAACCCTCCGGCACGGCGCGTCGGATGCCTTCGAGCGAGCGATAGACCAGAGGACCAAGACGCAGTCTGGTATCGGTGCCGTTTTCCGTCAAGTCCATGGTGAGCGAGGATTTTTGAGCGTCGCTTTCCTGAAACACGACCTGAAAGACCGGTTTCTTGGTGCCAACCCCCTGACACGTCAGACGGAACTGATCGCCATTGGGCAGATCTATGATGAAATACTCAAGCGTCATCGAAGTCGTTTCATCAAAAGCAAGCTTTCGAACCGAATCGCGCCATTCAAGCTGGTTTGCGCTGGCAGATGTGACAATACCCAACCCCAGCAAAACGGCAAAAACGGTGCGAAGGATCAATTTACAATCCCCCCGGTCACAACCACACCCGTGACCAGCACATCCCCCTTGCAGGTCAGATCTGCCGAAACGATGGTTCCGTGTTTGACGACTGTCGCCATGGTCTTGTCTCCCTGTCGTTGCGGTTACGCTTGGTCCACATCCATTGATTTTTTGCCCTCGACCTTCCGGTTGTGCCGAAGACCCAGAACAGCCATGACGGCTGCCCCGAAAAGGCCGGGTAAAAAAGCGTACCCCGCCGCCTCGCCCGCGTTTTTCGCATCGGAATTGGTCGCATAAAACAGCCCGAACAGAACCACAAAGCCCACAAATGCGGCCAGCCACACCGGGTAGCGTCTTGTTAGAAGGCTGTTCATGCCGACACCTTGAGCCATTGGGCACAGATCCGCAGCCAAGCGGCTGATCCGATGTGTTTGATGTGGATCCCCGAGGTCATGCGTTTTGCGTCTCTGCCATTGCCTCGCGCGCGGCAAACCGTGCCTTGGCAAGCTCGACCCGTTTCATTTCCAGATCGACGGCCAGCATGTCCTCTTCTATCTTTCGCTTTCCACCGCCCACGAAAAAAAGCAGCAAAGAGATCAGGCCCGACCCAATGCCGCCAATGGCAGAGATCAGCCCCGACACCTCTTCAAGGATCGGCGGAATCAAGATGTCGGCCTCGCCCGGATCCTTTTCGGCCCGGCCAAAAATCGCGATATAGATGGCGTCGCGGGCCTCGGCGCGCTCTGCTGGATTGGCGGCGTCGATCATGCGCAGCAAGCCGTCCTGAACAATCGCCCCCTCGGGAAACTTGGGCCGCGTGCCCGCAAGATCGGCGTTTATATTTTGCAAGAGGGTCTCGCGGGTTTGCCTGTCGTCTGCGTCAACCACCTGTTGCAGGATCTCGCGCGTCTCAAAGCTGTCCAAGGTCCTGTAAAACTCTTGCTCACGATCATAGGTCGCGAACAATTGGGTCTGGGACGACGCCAGGCGCGTTTCGAGATCGTCAATCTTTGCCTGCGCAAGATAGGCCGCATAGCCCACCATGACGATGGCCACACAGGCCAGAACCAAAGCGGCGACCAGTTGCAGGCTGCGGTTCACTCTGCAATTCCCGCCGTTTCGACCACCGCATGCATCAGCACGTCTGCCCCCGCCATGGCCCATTCACGCGTGATTTCCTCGGCCTCGTTGTGCGACAGCCCATCCACGCAGGGGCACATGACCATGGCTGTGGGCGCAACGCGGTTGATCCAGCAGGCGTCGTGGCCCGCGCCTGAAACGATGTTCTGGTGTGAATACCCAAGGCGTTCGGCGGCGTTGCGGATGGCAGTAACGCAGCTTTCATCGAAGGCCACCGGATCAAACCCACCGACCTTTTCGAACGATACCGAAAGGCCCATCTGCCCACAGATCTCTGACGCCCCAAGGCGCAGTTTGTTTTCCATATCCTTGATGACACTCAGATCCGGAGAGCGGAAATCGACCGTAAACACCACGCGGCCGGGGATCACGTTGCGCGAGTTGGGAAAGACATCGATATGACCCGCCGCGCCCAGACCGTTCGGTGCATGAGACCATGCGATCTGATCGACCAGTTCCAGCACCCGCGCCATGCCGAGGCCTGCGTTCTTGCGCATGGGCATGGGGGTTGATCCGGTGTGACTGTCTTTGCCCTCAATGGTCACTTGCGTCCACTACAGACCTTGCCCATGGGTGACAACGCCGATGTCTTTGCCCTCGGCCTCTAGGATCGGCCCCTGTTCGATGTGCAACTCAAAGAAGGCGTGCATCTTGCGCGCGCCAACCTCTTCTTCGCCGCGCCAGCCGATGCGTTTCAACTCATCGCCGAATTTCTTGCCCTCGGCGTCCACCCGGTCATAGGCCCAGTCCTGCGTATGGATGCCAGCGAACACACCGGACGACAGCATGGCCGGGGCATAGCGCGTACCCTCTTCGTTGGTGAAATTGGCCACGACGATGGGGTGCTTGGTCTTGATGTCGAGGTCGTTGAGCGTACGGATGATTTCCAGCGCGCCCAGAACGCCCAGAACGCCATCGTATTTGCCCCCGGTCGGCTGAGTGTCCAGATGGCTGCCCACATAGACCGGCAGCGCGTCAGGGTCTGTGCCCTCGCGACGGGCAAACATATTACCCATCTGATCGAGGCCCATGGTCATCCCCGCCGCCTCGCACCAGCTTTGGAACAGCGCGCGCCCCTCGGCATCCTCATCGGTCAGCGTCTGGCGATTGTTGCCGCCTGCGATGCCGGGGCCGATCTTGGCCATTTCCATCAGCGAATCCCAGAGGCGGTCACTGTTGATTTTCAGGTTCTGACCCGGTGCGGATGACATGGCGTACTTCCTTATTTCAGTTCGACCTCGACAAAGCTCATCACAGCCTCGCCGTCATTGATCACATTATGTTCGACGCCCGTATCGCGCCGATAGCTGGTGCCTGCGGGGATCGTCACGCGGTTCACCTCGCCGCCCGGCAATTCCAGTGCCATGTGACAATCGGTGAGCGTGGTGATCACGTAATCCATGCCATGCACATGCCAGCCAGTCTCTGCCCCCGGCGCGAAATCGAACCGCGTCACCCGTACGCGGGCGTCGTCGATCATCGTCGTGGCCTGTGCTGCCTGTCGTGTCATGCTGCCCCTCGCAATTGGCCCAAAGAGTTTGACCAAATGGTCAGGAACACGCTACCACGGAGCAAAGGCCAGTCAAGGCTTTCACGAAGACACGGGGCCCATATGCCGTATCACGCAGCGGAAAGGATCAAAATGCAGGCACCGCCCCAGCGCACGCGCATTCAGGAAAAGAACATTTCCGCGATTCTCGATGCCGCGCTGGATGTGTTTTCGCAAAGCGGATTTCGTGGCGCGACACTGGATCAGATCGCAAAGGCGGCAGGCCTGTCCAAGCCAAATCTGCTGTATTATTTCGCCTCCAAAGAGGCGATTCATGTCGCGCTTTTGGCAGAGCTTCTGGACCTGTGGCTTGATCCCTTGCGCGCACTGGATCCAGAGGGCGACCCGGTGCAAGAGATCGTCGATTACGCCCTGCGCAAACTGGACATGGCACGCGATTTACCCCGCGAAAGCCGTCTTTTTGCCAATGAAATCGTGCAGGGCGCGCCGCGTATTCTGGATAAGATCGAAGGCCCGCTCAAAGAACTTGTCGATGAGAAAGCGGCACTGATCACCGCATGGATCGCCGAAAATCGCCTTTCAAAAACAGACCCTTACCACCTGATCTTTTCAATCTGGGCGACGACCCAGCACTATGCGGATTTCGATGTGCAGGTCCGTGGCATCCTGCGCCCGAAAGGAGATGCGCATTTCAAGGATGCCGCTGCCTTTTTAAGCGCCTTCTACCGTTGCGCGATAAGCCCCCCTTAACCAAGCTTACAGATTTCTATGCCATTTAAAGCTTTTGTAATGTATTGATCGTGCGTCTGAGGTGGGGCTTCAGGAGTGGTGATATGGTTGATCTCAGAGGGATGTCCCCCGCCTATATGGGTAATATGACGTTTCACAGTGTGACCGATCCGTCCGCGAAGAAAACGCCAGAAATTGACGATAGCAAAGCCGCGTCCGTAATTACTCACCCCCCATTTTGAGAGTGTGCGTCTCAGGCGAGGGTTTGGTT
>CALGTJ010000075.1 GCA_937901435.1 uncultured Rhodobacter sp.
ATCACTCTCATACCGCAGCCGCCAACCGACCGTGGTGAATAATCCGGGCTAACCCGCTGCTGGTTCCTGTGATGACCACTGTCTTGGCGTTTTCTGTTATTGCGCTGTCTCTGGCTTGATTGCTTTGATACCGAGTGGTACGTATGGAGAATAATCGCGTCAAGGAAAAAATACCATGCGGTATATAAATGTCTGATCCCGATCCCAAACCGGCGCGTGGCCGGCCCAAGACCATGAACGCCGAAAAAGTGCTCGACGTCGCCACAGACGCGTATTGGCACGGCGATCCCGCCGATGTGTCAGTCAACGCGATCTGCCAGATGGCGGGTGTGTCCAAGCCCTCGGTCTATCGCGAATTTGGTAGTGAGGACGGCCTGACGCTTGCGGCGCTGGACCGCTATGCCGAGCGTGTCCTGTCGGATATGTTTGTGATCCTGAACAGCGGGAAGGGGCTGCGGGGGACGCTTGACGCACTGGTCGATTTCGCCTGCACGGACCCACGCATGGAAACCGGGTGCCTGTTCTACAAGATGCGCGCAGGCAAACACCGGCTGGGCCCGCAGACCCGCACACGCGTGGATAAGATCGACGCGGCGGCGCAAGCTGCCTACGTGGCATTCCTGCAATCGTGCCGGGATGCAGGCGAATGGCCCGACGGGCTGTCGGTCGATGCGGGTGCAAAATATCTTGGCGAACAACTCGCGCTTGCCATCACCCAGCGCGCGTCAGGCGAGGATCCGGCCCGCATCCGAGAAATGTTGGATCTAGCCTTGTCCGTGTTCACTCGGCCATGACAGCCAGCGCGCAGTGTTCCCAACGATCAGGTCGACAAGAATGTCGGCCTCAGTCTGAGCGGCGGCGTCGTCAATGGCCGAGGTCCGGTCGTTGGCCCATGTGCTTGGCCAGACGGTCGGGCGGGCATTTCAAGCGACCAGTGATGCCGCACTTGGCGATGTCCGTTGCGGGGTTGATCTGGATGATGCCGCCGTCAAGGACCCGATGACGTCATCGTTCCGCTACGCCCTGCGCCCGATTGGAATAGGACGGAAAAGCTGGCTTTTCGCGGGGGCCGATACTGGTGCGGAAACCTTTGCGCGCGCATTGACCATCATCTGCGGATTTCCAGCAGCGGGATGGACGTGATCGACCCGAGCCGCCAGATATCGAGGGTTACATCCAATCTGGCGGTGTCGGTGATCCAGCCCGACATCTGCCGACGTCGTTCAGGGCGAGGCGAACGCTGCCCGCCATCGGTTTGGCGATGGCGGAGGACCGTCGAACTTCACCAAAACGCAACGCGCGACCCGAACCATATACATACCAACCCAGATCGAACGCGCGGTCGGCACATTGCCAAGGATGCACAAGGGCGCAGTTCGTCAAATTTGCGCCGACAGGGGACCCCGACAGCACATGAGGATCGGTAGAGAGCAAGTCTAAAGATCTGACCGGGGAGGCCGTTCGTTTCGAAAGAGACTTTGCGTATTATGACGCGGTCTGGCGCACAAAATGCCCGTTTGCGACCTCAAGAAACGGCAGCGGTTTGGGGATCCAGTCAAGCGCGCGCACCGGGCTTTTGATTTCATCGGTGATCAGGCCGGACCGGACCCGTCGCACCGAAGGATCGGGGATCGGCGCGGCAGAGATCAGGCTTTGCGTGTAGGGGTGTTGGGGGTTTTCAAGGATCGCGCGGCGCGGGCCGATCTCGACGATTTCGCCCAGCAGCATAACGGCGATGCGATGGCTGACCCGTTCGACCACGGCAATGTCGTGGCTGATGAACAAAAACGCCAGACCCAGATTGCGTTGCAGATCCAGCAGAAGGTTGATCACCTGCGCCTGAATGGACACATCCAGCGCAGAGACGCTTTCGTCCGCGACGATCAGCTTTGGTTCCAGCGCAAGGCAGCGCGCTATGCACAGCCGCTGGCGTTGTCCCCCCGAAAACTCATGGGGAAAGCGCAGGGCGTGTTCGGGCAGCAGGCCGACCGTATCCAGCAGGCGTGCCACCTCTGCATCGGCCTCGGAGGCCGTCTTGAGGCCATGCACGATCATCGGCTCGCGGATCGCTGCCCCCACAGTCTTGCGTGGGTTAAGAGAGCCGTAAGGGTCCTGAAAGATCATCTGGATCCGCCGGCGCATCTCGCGCAGCTCTGCCGGATTGGCCTTGGACAGGTCTTTGCCCTCGAACGTAATGCGGCCCGCCGCAGGTTCGATCAGGAGCAGGATCGAGCGGCCCGTCGTGGACTTGCCGCAGCCCGACTCGCCCACCAGCGCCAGCGTCTCGCCCGCGCGCAATTGGAACGAAACGTCCTCGACCGCGTGCACGCGACCGCGCACGCGGCCCAGCATTCCGCCGCGCACATCGAACCTCGTGGACAGGTTTTGAACGTCGAGAATGACCTCGCCGCGCTTGTCCGGTTCACTTTTCGGAGGGGGAACGACGGCCTCTTCGGCCTTGCTGGACAGGCGCGCGAACTGGCGTGGCAGGTCGCTGTCGGACAAGGAGCCAAGGACGGGCACCGCGCTTAGCAGCTTTTTGGTGTAGGGGTGGCGGGGGTCGGCAAAGATGTCGCGCACGGGGCGCTCCTCGACCATTTCGCCGTTCAGCATGACGATAACGCGGTCCGCGACCTCTGCGACCACCCCCATGTCATGGGTGATGAACATGACCGACATGCCCACCTCGGTCTGCAACTCGCGGATCAGTTGCAGGATCTGCGCCTGAATGGTGACGTCAAGTGCTGTGGTCGGCTCGTCCGCGATCAACAGGCGCGGCTGACAGGCCAGCGCCATGGCGATCATCACGCGCTGCCGCATCCCGCCAGAAAAGGTATGGGGAAATTCGGTCAGGCGCGATTTGGAATCGGGGATGCGCACCAGATCAAACAGCCGCAGCGCCTCGGCCTGCGCGGCGCCGCCGTCCATGCCACGATGCCGTTGCAGCACCTCGGCCACCTGAAAGCCCACGGTCAGCACCGGGTTGAGGCTGGTCATGGGTTCCTGAAAGATCATGCCGATCTTGCCGCCGCGCACGTCGCGCATTTCAGCCTCTGACAGTTTGGTCAGATCGGTCCCGTCCAGCGTGATGGTGCCATGCACCTTGCCCGTCGCCTCGGACACAAGGCGCATGATCGACAGGGCGGTAACGGATTTGCCGGACCCGGATTCCCCGACCACGGCCAGCGTTTCCTGCGGGGCGATGGTAAAATTCAGATCGCGCACCACCGGCACGGGCTTGCCCTCGACGCGAAAAGTTGTCGTCAGATGCTCGACGCGCAGGACAGGGTCAACAGCCATCAGGATTCCCCTCTCAGGCGCGGGTCAATGGCATCGCGCAAACCGTCCCCGAGCAGGTTGAGGGCGAAGACCACGATCAGGATGGCCAGCGAGGGAAAGAAGGCAAGCCAGAAGTTGTCGAGGATATTCTCGAACCCTTCGCGGATCATGCCGCCCCATGTGGCGGTGGGCGGGCTGACCCCGAGGCCGATAAAGGCCAACGAGGCCTCGACACGGATCGCGGTGGCCAGCCACAAAAAACCCATAACCAGCACTTCGGGCAGGATGTTGGGCAGGATATGCCCGCCCATCAGGCGGATGTTGGAATAGCCAAGCGCACGGCCCGCCTCGACGAACTCGCGTTCCTTGACCACGATGGTGGGCGCGCGCGCGATCCGGGCAAAGTGCGGAATGGCCGTCAGCGCAATGGCGATGACCAGATTGGTGATGCTTGGCCCCAGCATGGCCACCACGATCAGCCCGAGGATCAGCGAGGGAAAGGCCAGCAAAACATCCATGATCTGCATCACGATAATATCGGTTTTGCCGCCCACATAACCCGCCACAAGCCCGATCACCGTCCCGATCAGCAGCGCCGCCGTGATCGAGACCAGACCGATCAGCAGCGAGATCCGCGCGCCATGCAGGATCCGGCTAAGCGTGTCGCGCCCATAGGCGTCAGTGCCCATCCAGTATTCCCAAGATGGTCCCTCCAGCCGGTCAAGAATGTTCTGATCCAGCGGATCATGCGGCGCGATCAGCGGGGCCAGCAGCGCCAGCAGGCAGACAAAGGCAAACAGGCCCAGCCCGACCCAAGACGTCTTGTTGGTGTTGAAAGCCTTGATCATCCCCGACCCGAGCGCGGCAAGCGTCAGACGGAAATACGAGACTTTGGGGGCCTGGATAGCGGGGTCTTTCGCACTCATGAGTATTTGATCCTTGGATCGATCAGCCCGTAGGTCAAATCGGTAAGCAGGTTCACCACCACGACAAGCAGGGTGTAGATGACCATCATGCCTTGCAGCATGGTATAATCGCGCTGGTTCAGTGCCCCGACGATCAGCCGCCCCAGACCGGGCCGGTTGAACACGATCTCTGTCAGAACGGAATTGCCGATCAGGATGCCCAGATAGAGGCCAACGACCGTGACCACCGGGATCATCGTGTTGCGCAGGCAGTGCCGCCAGATGATCGCGCTGAACCGGATGCCCTTGGCCTTGGCGGTGCGCACATAATCCTGTCCCAGCACCTCGAGCATGGCAGAGCGCGAGACACGGGTGATATAGGCGGCCATGATCAGGCCAAGGTTGATCGCCGGCAGCGCCAGATCATTCAGGCGCGCACCAAGGGTTGTGCCGCGCCCCGAACTCATCACCGGGAACATCGGCAGGTAGATGGCAAAGGCAAAGAGCAGCAGAACCGCCGAAACAAAGGCCGGAAAGGACAGCCCCAGAAGCGAGGCCAGCCGGATCAGGTAATCGGGGATGGTATTGCGCGAAATCGCCGCCCAGACGCCCAAGGGGATGCCGATGACCGCGCCAAGGATCAGCGCCGCAAAGGTCAATTCCAGCGTTGCGGGCAGGACCTTGAGGATCTCTGCGATGACCGGACGCCCTGAGACCATCGAGGTGCCCCAGTCCCCAACGGCGACGCCGGACATGAAGTCATAGTATTGCACGATCAGGGGCCGATCGAGCCCAAGACGCGCGCGCAGCAATTCGATGCTTTGCTGGCTGGCCTGATCGCCCAGAATAACCATTGCCGGATCGCCCGGCAAAATCCGCACGATGAAAAAGACGATGGTCAGAACCGCGATCAAGGTGATCACAGCAAAGCCCATGCGTTTCAGGACAAAACCGCTCATCGGGACTCCGGGTCAGAGAAAGGGACAGGACACAGGGCGCGCCTCGGTTCAGGCAAAGAAACCGGGCGCAAAGGGCGCGCCCCGAATTCAAGTAAAACAGACCGGGCGCAGGGCTGCGCCCGGTCTGTGTTGGCCTCACTCGGTAAAGCGAGAGGCCTCTGTTATGGCCGGGCTGAGGTTCAGCGAGCCATTGACCTCGAACCCGAGGTCCAGCGTGTCTTTCCAGGCCCAGAGTTGCAGGTTCTGATAGATCGGCACCGCGCAGACTTCTTCGGCGATCTTCTGCTGAGCGGTCGCCCAAAGCGCCAGTTGCTTGGCGGAATCCGGCTCTGTCCGGGCAGCTGTGATTTCAGCATCGGCCACATCGCAATGGCTGAAGTTGGTCACGGCAGTCGGCTTTAGCGGGATCGCGTCGGAATGGAAGAACTGCGTCAGATAGGTGTCAGCCACCGGGAAACGCGCGGCAGAGTAATGCGTGACCTGACTAAGATCCTTGCGGATCTGTTCGTGGAAGGTCGCATGTTCCACCACTTCGATTTCCATGTTGATCCCGGCGTCGCGCATCAGCGATTGCAACGCCTCCATCGTGCTCAGCATACCGGGCAGGGTCGTGTGGATCGCCTTGATCGTGACGCCGTCAGGATAGCCTGCCTCGGTCAGCAGCGCCTTGGCCTTTTCGACGCTGAACTCATACTGCGGAACATCGCTGGTATAGCCCAGATAGCCCTCTGGCACGACAGAGATCGCAGGCAGGGTCACGTCCTTGCCCTTGAACGCCACCATCGTCTCGCGGTCGATGGAATGGGCGATGGCGCGGCGCACACGGATGTCATCCAGCGGCGGCATCGCCTTGTTAAGAGAGATCACCGACATCTCGCCGGGTGCCATGATGGCGACCTTTGTGCCGGGCAGTTTTGAAATCCGCTCGGCCCATGTCTGGTCCTGACGGCCATAGATCATGTCGATTTCGCCAGCCTGAAAGGCCAGATCGCGGCTCGCATCAGAGGGGATATAGCGATAAAAGATCTCTTGATCGCAGGTTCGCCGCGGAAATATTCCGGATTGGCAACCAGCCGGACATATTGCTGCGGCTGGTATTCCGCGAACATGAACGGCCCGGTGCCGATTGGCGTGCGCTCAAACCCATCGCCAAGTGCTTCGACCGCGTCTTTGCATACGATATTGCCGCCGTGATAGGGCACCAATGCGCCTAAAACGCTGGGGATCGCATGGGACAACGTGATCGTCACCTCATAGGGGCCGGTCGCCTCGAACGACTGAAACGCCGCGTAGTCGCCCGAAAAGCTGGACGAGTCCTTGCTGGCAGAGCGTTGCAGCGAAAACACCACGTCCTCGGCATCCAGATTTCCGTAGTCCCCATGACACTCTACGTCTTCACGCATCGTGAACACCCATGTCAGACCATCCTCAGAGGTGGTCCAGCTGGACGCGATATCGGGCTCGATAAAGGCGGGGCTGGCCTCGCCCGGTTTGATCCGGACCAATCCGTTGAACATCCAGTGCAGCAGGCCCTTGTCCGGCGTGGTTGTCGCGATATGCGGGTCCAGCTTGCCCGCATCCGCGCTGCCCATACCTATATTCAGCGTCGTCTGTTGGGCAAAGGCCGTTGTGCTGGCCAAAGCCATCGCACACAGTCCGGCAGTTGTCGCAAGTGTCCAGTTTTTCCTGATTTGTCTCATGTTTTTCCCCGTTGTTTATAGTGCCCACTATGACGACGGATGTCGCCAGAGTCTCGCCGAAATTTTTCAGAGCGTATCTTCAAGGCGGCAATTGACAAGAATTTCCGCGATTGCCGCGGTGTTTGGCAGCGCAATGACCATCGCCGCAACTTCAGCCAGATCGTCCGGGTCGATCATCTCGGCGCGGCCCACCTTGACCACATCCGCCGTCAGATCGGTAGCGACAAAACTGGGGCAGAGCGCCGTGACGCGCACCCCGTCTTCCCACCCGGCCTGACGCGTGGCATGGGTCAGCGCCATGATGGCGAATTTGGTCATGCCATAGGCGACGTTGCTGTTGCGGATGCGCTTTCCCGACAGAGAGGACAGGTTGACGATGCGGCCTTGACCGCTGGCGCGCAGGTGCGGCAGGCAGGCGCGGGTCAGGAACAGCGGCCCCTTGACGTTGCTGGTCCACAAGGCATCCAGATCGGCCTCGTCGCCGTCCTCTACTGAAAAGCTGTTCGAGGTTCCGGCGTTGTTCACCAGCGCGTCGATGCGGCCAAAGACAGACTGTGTCGCTGCGACCCAAGCGCTGTGCGTTGCGCGATCTGCGGCCTCATAGCGGGCGCAAAGCAGACGCTCACTCCCGATCGGGCTTAGCGCCTCCTCAAGTGCCGCGACGTCGCGCGCCCCGGCGCTGATGGTGTAGCCTTTGGCATGCAGCGCCAGCGCGATGGCCTTGCCAATCCCGCGCGACGCCCCCGAAATCATCACCACGCGTCCTGTTGGGTCGATCATCTCTTAACGTCCTTTCATAGGGATAGTGTCCTGTGCCGATTTGCTGCTGTCAAACCGATTTACCGCAAAGGGCGCAATGGCATGGTTGTTGCGCTTGCCCTCCAGCAGATCCGCAACAAGCGGGCCGATCAGGGGGGCCAGCGCAAAGCCATGCGCGGAAAAGCCGAAGGCGTGGAACAGGCCGGGCATATGCGCGCTGTGGCCCAGATACGGCAGGCCATCGGGCGTCATGCCCTCTAGCCCGGTCCAGATCCGCGTGACCCGCGCGGCGCGCAGCTGCGGAAACACCGAGACTGCATTGGCCAGATTGGCGGCCGCCAACCCGGCGCGCGGCACGCCACGCTGAGGCCCATCCGGCCCTTGATGCACGTCACCCTCATAGGCCCCGCCAATCACCACTGATCCTGCCGCTGTCTGTTTCAGCGACAGCTTGCGGCCCTGTGATCCGACCACAGGATCGACAAATGCGGGCATCCGCGCCGTCACGATCATCTGAAGCGCTGCTGTGCGCAAGGGCATCGTGCCTTCGGCAAGCCCCGCAATCCGGTCGCCCCATGCCCCGGCTGTATTGACGACCAACGTTGCCTCGACAGCGCCCGCCGAGGTTACAAGGCGCAGCCCGCCTGTGGTCCGCTCTACCCCCGTGACCCGCGTGCCTTCGCGGATCTGGACACCGGCCTGCGCATTGGCGTGACGCCATGCGTGAGAGGTCGCGAGCGAATCGGCAAACCCGTCATCCTCGACGCTAAGCGCGCCCAGACAGTGATCGGCAATCGCCGGTATCCGCGCCCTCACCTCGGCCCGGCTCAGCAGGCGTTCATGATCGAACCCCAGTGCTGCGGTCATGGCCGCCCGTTCTTCCAGCGCCTGCATCGCGGCGGCGTCCTCGGCCACCCGGATCTGGCCAGAGCGTTTGAACCCGCAGTCCCGCCCAAGCCGCTGCGCCAGCCCGTCCCACAATGGCAGGGCGGCTCGGGTCAGGGCAATCTCTGCGGGGTGACGGTTAAGGCTGCGCACACCGCCCGCGCTGGCCGAAGAGGCATGGCGCGCGCAACTCTCCGCCTCAAGGATCACCACGTTCATGCCACGCGTCCGGGCCTCCAGCGCGACAGACAGACCCATCAGGCCCCCGCCGATCACCGCCAGATCAGGCCGTTGCGTCACGACGGAGGCGCGTCTTTTGGCGCGGGCTCCAGATAGTCGGAAATCAGCGTTGGTTTCAGGGGCGGGCGGATTCGCAGCGCGCCTGCGTCCTGTGACGTCGATTGCATGGCCTCTGCCACGATCCGGGTCAGGGGATTGCCGCAAATCCGGCCCTGACAGGCCCCCATGCCGCAGCGGGTAAACGTCTTGACCCGGTTCGGGCCTGTCGCGCCGTCGGCAATCGCCTCGAGGATTCGGGTCAGGGTCACCGCCTCACAGCGGCATACCAGCGTGCTGTCCGCCACCTCGCCCTGCGCAAAGGCGGTTACGGGCAGGGGCGCGAAAAGCCTGTCGATCAGCGCGCGCGCCGGGGCCCGCCTTGCGATGCGTTTTTTCAGCGGATAGAGGTGGGTGCGCGCTTCCTTGGCCGCCAGCGCGCCCAAAGCCCGCGCCACATCCAGCCCCGCCAGCGTTCCGCGCATCCCTGCCACCTCTGCGCCGGCAATCCCGGCCCCGTCGCCCGCGACCCAGACCGAGGGCGCGCTGGTCCTACCTTCTGGTGTGACGCGCGCGGCAAAGGCCTGTTGCGCCGCGCTCCAGTCATGGTCAAGCGCCAGAAGCCGGGTAAGTTGCGTGTTCGGGATGACCCCGTCATGCACCGCCAGCAGCGCACAGGGCAGCTGCACCGTTTTGCCACCCGTCTCAAAGGCGACCTTCTCTATGCCCTCACTGCCCATGGCCCGCAATCGGGCGACATTGCGATGCCAGACCACGCCGCTGCG
>CALGTJ010000076.1 GCA_937901435.1 uncultured Rhodobacter sp.
AAGACACCAAGGAATAGAAGATGACATCACCGTTACAAGACAGCCAAGACACCAGCCCCGCAGAAATCGCGGCACATGCAGTCATCGCCCATAAACGGATTGCGCAACAAATATACAAAACCCCGCTGTTGCCCTCAAAAACCATTGGTGCCGCTCTGGGGTGTGACTTGTTTTTCAAGGCGGATAACTTTCAGAGAACAGGCTCTTTCAAAATCCGGGGCGCCAGCAGCAAAATGAGCGTGATGACCGGGAGCGAGAAACTGATTACCGCCAGTTCCGGAAACCATGGGATCGCCTGCGCAAGCGCGGCGCAAACGTTCAATCGCGATATGACAGTTGTGCTGCCGGAAACGGTTGCACAGGCCAAACTCGCAAAGATCAAATCTTACGGGGTTACAGTGATTCTTGAAGGGGCCGAATCTGGACTTGCAGAACTGCATGCCCAGAAACTGGCTGCAGAGACGGACGGGTTAATTTATGTCTCGCCCTATAACGACATCGATGTGGTCGCAGGCCAAGGCAGCATCGGGTTGGAGCTTTTAGACCAACATGACAGCATCGACAATATTTTCATCTCTATGGGCGGTGGTGGTCTGATCAGCGGTATTGGATCGGTCATCAAAAGCTTTTCCCCTAAAACACGAATCATCGGCGTGGCGGCCAAGAACTCTGCGGCTCTGGCGGCCTCAATGGTGGCGGGCACGGTGGTAGAGACCGCACATTACGCAACGCTGGCCGACGGGGTTGCAGGCGGCATGGACGTCGGCAGCGTGACATTACCATTGGCGATCAAAACCGTAGACGAGGTAATCACCTGCAGCGAGGCGGAAATCACGGCAAGCCTGCGGCGTCTGGCCCATGAAGAGCACCAGTTGGTCGAAGGGTCGGCCGCGCTGGCACTCGCAGGCTTGGAGCAAGCCGCCAACAAGTTCAAAGGCGCGACCAACGTGGTTTTGCTGTGCGGATCAAACTACGACAAAGCCACTTTGGCGCCTTTGCTGGCCGATTAGCCGGTCACCCTACGGCCATTGCTTTCGCATTACATTTGGCGGTGACCCTCCAGGAGGGGGGCGTCACGCCCCACGCCCGGCGTCCGGGTCCGCAATCTGTTTCATTGCTGTGAGAAACCGGGCGATTTCCTGTCGGCTGTTATAGTGGCACATTGACACCCGCACACAGCCATCAAGCCCCAGTGGATCAAGGATATTGCCCGAATAATGATCGGCCTTGCGCAGATGGGTGCGGATACCCTGCGCGTTCAGCGCCGACACCACATCAACCGAGGCCACGGTATCGATATAAAGCGCCACCAGCCCTTCGCGCGCGGGATTATCGGCGCCCCCGATGATATGCACCCCCGCCATTTCCGCCAAGCCGGGCAGGTTGCCGGTACCGTTGATCATCGCATCCGTCAATGCCGTCTCATGGGCATGGATCGCTTGTCCCGCCGCAATAAATTTTGCCCGACGGTCCGTCTCATCCGTCACCTGAGACCCGAGCCATTCAAAATAACGCACCACCTCAGACAGGGTGGCATAAGCGCCGGTGTCACGGGTGCCCAGTTCCCAATTGTCTTTGGGGCCGCCAACCAGCATATCATGCGGCAAAGACCGCAAGCGGTCTGAAATCCACGCCAGCCCATAACCGTGGCGGGAAAACATTTTATACGGAGAAATCACATAGCCATCCACATCATAGCTGGCGATATCAATGCCGCCATGGGCAGCGTGCTGGATACCGTCTACGATGATAAAACAGGCCGGTGCAACCTTGCGGATGACAGCAGAAATCGCGGCCACATCCACGGCCATACCCGTCACCGGCGAGGTGTGCAAAATCGTAGCAACACGGGTGTCCGGGGTCACATGGGGGGCATAATCCTGCGCGGTCACCAGCCCGGTGGCATCATCATGAGAGACTAAAATATGCGACTGCCCAGCGATTTTTGCCCAGCGGGCGCACCCGCTGCGGGTGGCAGGGTGTTCCAGTGTCGAGCCCAGCACATCGCCTCCAGCCACACTCCCAAGGCAGGCATTCATGATCAGTCGAAACAACAGTTCGGTACCGCTTTCGCCCATAAAAAAGCTGCCGTCAGGGGCATTCATGAAATCCCCCATATCTTTTTTAGCTTTGGCAATCACGCGAACCAATTCGTGCGATCCGGCGTTGTCGCGCCCCTGATTGTCGGGAATGGCAGCATAGTGGTGCGAACAACGCACAACTGAATTGAGCGTCAACGCCCCACCGGCGTTTTCAAAAAACACCCGCGGACCCTGTTGTGGACAACTGTCCACATGAGCGAATTTACCTCTGATATCTTCAAGCAGGGCGGGGGAAATCTCTGACATGGGGGCGATCTTTCTAAGCTCGTTACGATTGCCAAACCTGTCTGTCGCCTCAAAGACGTTTTGACAAGAGCCCGCAGTGCGAAGACCCCGTGAAACCTAACGACTGGGAAATTAGCCCTTTACCTTGTTGGCGAGACAAAGACGCGGGCCGCAGCTGACAACACACCAACAACAGCACAAGGTCCAAAAGCGACGACCGCGCACAGGGGCGCCAAAACATGTGCTGGGCCAAATTCGAAAGACCATAGGCAAGACAAGTATCAAACGCCGCTGTCTTGCCAGACCTGCCCGATATCTTGCGGCTTTTATTTTGCAGGCATGATCCCGACTGTCGTGGTGAGGGCGGGTTCGGCACAGGCATGAACCTGCATTGTGACGGCATGCAACGCTGACACTCTGGCTGCGGCATCTATTGTTCTGGTATTACACTTTGGTCACTTTAATTCCGTCGGCTGTGAGGGACTGGCGCACGGAGCGCGCAATTTTCAAAGCGCTCTCTCCATCGCCGTGCAGACAGATCGTATCAATGCGAGCTGGAATAGACTTGCCTGTGCTTGAAATAATTGCCTTGGAACGCACCATTTCCAAGACACGCTGAGCCGCTAGCTCAGGGTCGCTGATCACAGCGTTGGGCAGACTTCGATCA
>CALGTJ010000077.1 GCA_937901435.1 uncultured Rhodobacter sp.
CCTTACGGGGTTGAGGGGATGAATATTGCCGCGCGGATGCGCCCGCCGGGGGGGGATTTTCTGCTGGGGACGGATCAATTCGGGCGCGATATGCTGTCGATGCTGATGGTGGGCGCGCGAACCTCTATTGCGGTGGCGATTGTGGCGGTCGGGCTGGGTATGGCGGTCGGTGTGCCGCTGGGGCTGTGGGCGGCGGCGAGCCGGGGCAGTCTGCTGGACGAGGTGATCATGCGGGGAAATGACCTTGTATTTGCCTTTCCCTCGTTGGTGATTGCGATCCTGATCACGGCCGTGTTTGGCCCCTCGGCGGTGAATGCGATTTTGGCGATCGGGATTTTCAATATTCCGGTTTTTGCGCGGGTGACGCGCGGTGCGGCGCTTAGTCTTTGGACGCTGGATTATGTGCAGGCGGCACGGGTTGCGGGTAAGGGCAAGCTGCGCATATCGGTGGAACATATCCTGACAAATATCACCAACCTGTTGATTGTGCAGGGAACAATTCAGTTTTCTTTGGGAATTTTGGCCGAGGCAGGGCTAAGTTATGTGGGGCTGGGCGCGCAGCCGCCGATCCTAAGTTGGGGGCGGATGCTGGCAGAGAGTCAGACGTTGATCTCGCTGGCGCCCCATATTGCGGTGCTGCCGGGGATGGCGATTGTGCTGACCGTGTTGGGGCTGAACCTGATGGGGGATGGATTGCGCGATATGCTGGATCCGCGGTTGAGGCGGATGCGATGAGGGGGCGATCCGGGAACGTCAGTGGGTTTGGCGCGTTTGCGCTATGTCGTTGGGCCGATGTGGCTGGGGGCGAGGTTTTTTTTGAGTATTTTTGCCAAGATGAAGGGGAGGCGTGGGTTTGCTGAACGTCTCGGGGCTTGGTGTTTCGGTTCACGGGCAGCCGATCTTGCAGGATGTGTCTTTTGCGATTGGGCGCGGTGAGGTCTTTGGGCTGGTGGGTGAGAGCGGGTCTGGCAAGTCGATGACGGCGTTGGCGCTGATGCAATTGCTGCCGCGCGGGATGGATGCGCGGGGGAAGGCAGAGTTTGACGGGCAGGATCTGCTGGGGCTAAGCGAGCGGCGGATGTGCGGTTTGCGCGGGCGCGAGGTCGGGATGATTTTTCAAGAGCCGATGAGCGCGTTGAACCCGGTGCAGCGGATTGGCGATCAGGTCGCAGAGACCTTGTTGGTGCACGGAGCGGTGGCGCGATCTGAGGCATGGGATATGGCGGCTGCGCGGCTGGCGCGGGTGGGTCTGGACCCAGAGCGGGTGCCGATGGATCGCTATCCCCACGAGTTGAGCGGCGGGCAGCGCCAGCGCGTCTGTATCGCCATGGCGGTGGCGCTGCGCCCCAAGCTGTTGATCGCGGACGAGCCGACGACGGCGCTGGATGTGACGACGCAGGCGCAAATTCTGAACCTGCTGCGTGGGTTGGTTGAGGAAGAGGGGATGTCGCTGATGCTGATCACCCATGATCTTGCCGTAGTGGCGGATATGGCCGATCGGGTGGCGGTGATGCGCGCGGGGCGTATTGTCGAGGCGGGGCGGACAGAGGCGCTGTTTCGCAAGCGCAGTCATCCCTATACGGCGCAGTTGTTTGCGGATAGCGCACATGTTCCACGGCGTGACCCGCAGGCGCGCGATGCGCCGGTTTTGGAGGCCCGCGGCGTCGTGCGGGATTATGCCTTGGCGCGAGCGGGTTTGCTGGGCCCGCGCGGGTCATTTCGCGCGGTCGATCATGTGGATCTTGTTGTGAACACAGGCGAAAGCGTTGGCCTTGTGGGGGAAAGCGGCTGTGGGAAATCGACGCTGACGCGGGCAATTCTGGGGTTGGATCCTGTGCAGGGCGGCACAATCCGGCTGGACGGTGACGCGGTGACAGCGGGGCAGGTCGAGGGCCAGGTGAGGGCGAAGATGCAGGTGGTGTTTCAGGATCCCTATGGCTCTTTCAACCCGCGCCACAGGGTCGGGCGGCTGGTGGCGGAACCATTTCACCTGATGCCACGGCCGCAGGGCGAGGTAGAGACAGCGGTGATTGAGGCCTTGCAGGCGGTCGGGATGCAGGCAGAGGACCGCCAGAAATTCATTCATGAATTTTCGGGGGGGCAGCGCCAGCGCATCGCGATCGCAAGGGCCATCGTGATCCGTCCCAAGCTGGTCATTCTGGACGAGGCTGTCAGTGCGCTGGACGTGACAATCCGGGCGCAAATCCTTGATTTACTGGCAGATCTACAGGGGCGGCTTGGCCTGAGTTACCTGTTCATCAGCCATGACCTGTCGGTGGTGCGCGCGATCACTGACAGGGTGCTGGTGATGCAACAGGGGCGAATTGTCGAGCAGGGCAAAACTGAACGTGTGTTCAGTTCACCGCAGCATGCCTACACAAAAGGGTTGATTGCGGCAACGCCACAGATCCCGATGGACTGGCTGAAGGCATAGCGCCCGGACCGCTTGCTAGACCCGATCAGGCTTGCGCGTCGGTGTCCATCCAGATCGTCACTGGCCCGTCGTTCAGCAGGGCGACCTTCATATCCGCGCCGAACTTTCCCTTGGCGATGGGAATGCCCTCTGCGGCCAGACAATCCGCGAAAAATTCGTAGAATTTTTGTCCCTCGGCTGGCGGCGCAGCGGTGGAAAAGCCGGGGCGGTTGCCGCGAGAGGTGTCAGCCGCCAGTGTAAACTGGCTGACCACAAGGGCCGACCCGCCGATGTCGCGCACCGAGAGGTTCATCTTGCCCTCGGTGTCCTTGAAAATCCGTAGCTTTGCGATCTTGCTGGCCAGTTTCGCGGCGTCTGCCTCTGTATCGCCCTGCATGGCGCAGATCAGCACCAACAGACCGGGACCGATCTTGCCCAGAACCTCGCCGTTGACGGTCACCGACGCTTCGGTGACCCGCTGCAATAGCGCCCTCATACCTCGTTGGCCCAAGGCGGATTGGCCCCGGCGCGGCTGACGGTGATTGCGGCGGCGCGCGCGCCCAGGCGCAGGGCGTCGGTCAGGATGCGGTCGTCAAGGTCTGTCAGCGCGGCCTTGGTCAGCACGCCCGCCGCGTGCAAGGCGGCCAGAACGCCCGCGTTAAACGTGTCGCCCGCGCCAACCGTATCGGCCACCTCGACCTTGCCCGCCGCAACGATGACCTCGCCGCTGGCCATGATGCCGCGCGCGCCCTTGGCACCTTCGGTGATGCAGATGACCTTGGGGCCTTTGTCCAGCAAACCACGGGCCAGCGCGCCGATCTCTCCCTCGCCTTCCAGCCAGTGCAGGTCTTCGTCGCTGAGTTTGACGATATCGGCCATGGCGATCATGCGCTCGATCCGGGCGCGGTAGGCGGTCTCGTCAGTGATGAACGAGGGGCGTATATTGGGGTCGATCATGATGACGCGATTGGCGGCCTCACGCGCCATCAAGGCCTCATAGGCCGCGCCGCAAGGCTCGCCCACAAGGCTGATCCCGCCAAAGAACAGCGCAGACACCGCATCCGGCAAGGCAGGCAGATCGGCTGGCGTCAGCATCCGCATGGCGGTGTTTTCGTCGTAAAAGGCGTAAGTTGCCTGACCGTCGACCAGCTTGACGAAGGCAAGGGTGGTCGGACGGGACGAGATCACAGACGGGCTGGCATCCACATGGCTGGCCGACAGCGCCTGTTGCAGGATCTCGCCAAAGAGGTCGCTGGACAGACCGCTAAAGAACCCGGCAGGCGCACCAAGGCGACCCAGCGCAATCGCGGTGTTGAACACGGCCCCACCGGGGTAGGGGGCAAAAGCCGCCTCATCCGCCGCAGTGGTCCGGGGGAGCATGTCGATAAGGGCTTCGCCGCAGCTTAGGATCATGGTCTTGCCTCTCGTTTTGGTGGGGATGGTCTAACGAGGCTTCTGCTTTGGGACAATGCCAATGATTGCGCTAACAGAAATTAACCAACCCATGTCACGACGTCTGCCAAGGGGACGCGGGTTGTGCGGAATTGATTGGCGGGGTGGTCCATGTCTGACAGGCCAAAGGAGATGCCGCAGACGATCTGGCGATTGTCGGGCAAGTCGAACCAGTCGCGCAGAAAGGGCGCACATCCGGCAAGGGCCGCTTGTGGGATCGATGCAACCCCCAGCGCTTGGGCGGCCAGCGTGAAGGCGGTGACATAGGCGCCGCAATCCAGCAGGCCGTAGGGGCCAAGGTCGGCCTCTGTAGTGATCAGCGCCAGATGCGGCGCGCCGAACAGGTTGAAATTCTGCATCATCTGCGCGCGCGACGCGTCGCGGTCGCCTTTTTCAATGCCGACAGCGTCATATAGCGCCCAGCCGCAGTCCGAACGGCGCGCCTTGTAGTCACCGGTGTATTGAGTCGGAAAGGGGATGTCGGGCGTATGGGCAGCACTTTGAGCGTGCTCGTAGAGCGCGCTACGCAGGCGCTCTGTCTCTTCGGCGCGGGTCAGGATCACTTGCCAGGGCTGGGCGTTGCACCAGCTTGGCACCTTTTGCGCGGTGCTCAGGATCCGTTCGATCGTGGCTTGCGGGATCGGATCAGGGCGAAAGGCGCGGCAGGAATGGCGTTGCCGCAGCAGGGTTTCCAATTCGTTGATCATTGGTTCTGCGCAATCACATAGCCGACGCCAGCGGCAATAATCAGTGCCAGAACCACCGCAATCGCGATCTTGATCTTGGACCATGGGCGTTCGCCCTGCACCCGGCCCGTGCGCCCGTTCACCACGAAACGATAGGTCTTGCCCTGATATTTATAGGCGGCCAGCCAGACCGGCAGCAGGATATGTTTGAACGTCACGTCCCGGATCGTCGTATCAACGCCATGGATGCGTTGACGATCCCCGCCGATGTCAAATTTCACATCGCGTTCGATCACCCGGTCCATATGGGCGCGCGCCTCGACATAGCCCTCTTCCAACTCGACTGTATAACCCTCGGCGCGAAATCCGGCGAGGTATTCCGGGCGATAGGGCTCCATCGCGGCCAGATCCCAGGGCTGTAGGTTGTCAGTATAGCGTTTGGGCAGGCTCTTGGAGGCCAGAACCAGCACGTCATCGAAAAACCGCGCCACCCGACCAGAGGCAGGCCGCCAGCGCACTTTTTGCACGCGCTGCGTCTCTTGCTTGCCGTCGCGCATCACGGTGCGGGTCTCGTAATACACCGTCCCCTGCTCGCCGCGGTAGCTGGATTTGGTATCGGCGTCATAGGTCCAGTAGGGCACATAAATGCCCTGCATTTTCCGACCCTTCCGGGCGTATTCCTGCAAGCCGCCCGGCGCGAACCACAGGCTGCCCAGCCAATCCGTCATCGCCTTGCGCGCGCTGGCCTCGTCCAGCCCAAAGGGCAGCAGCCCGCGCGGTTTGATATGGCGGTGGGTGCCGGTATCCGTGACCACGGGTGTGGCGCAGAACGGACATTCCGACGCATGGGT
>CALGTJ010000078.1 GCA_937901435.1 uncultured Rhodobacter sp.
TCCCTCATTGATTCAGAGATCAACAAACCGCGCAAGAGGGGGTGAGTAATTACGGCAATTGAGTGTATGCCCGCGGGTGGCCACGAAAACGCGGCTTGAAAGCGTAAGCCGAACACAGAATACTCTTGCCTGTTCGGGACCGGGTTATTTTGCCTGTCTTTCTCAATTTCAAACCAAGGGGCTGAATCAAATGGACACGCAACCAAACCTGCTGGAACAGACACTGGCCGCCGCCATTCGCGATGAACCAACGGTCAAATCGGATGGCACCCCGATCACAAAGCATCTTGAGGGCTCTCTCGAACATCACAGCCGGACCCATGTGGACAATCGCGGGACTGTTACCGAAATTTTCGACACCCGGTGGAATTTTCACCCCGACCCTGTGTCCTTCATCTACACCTATACCATCCGCCCCGGTTTCGCCAAAGGCTGGGGGATGCATCAAGAGCATGAAGACCGCTATTTCCTGCTGGACGGACGCATGGAAATCATCTGCTATGATGTGCGTCCCGGCAGTGCGACCTATGGGCATCTCAGCAAGATCGTCCTCAGCCCGGAAAACCCGCGCATGGTCACGATCCCGACCTTTGTCTGGCATGCGAATGTCAATATCGGCAGCACCGATGTCCGGGTCATCAATCTGCCCACCAAACCCTATGAGCATGCCAATCCGGACAAGTTGCGCCTGCCGATCGACACGCCCCTGATCCCCTATACCTTCTCGCCCGATATCATCGGCTGGTAAGCGGCGCGGTGCAGACACAGCCAGAGGACGGACATGGCCCGTAGCCTGATCATCTGCCCTACGCATACCCACGCCGATACGCTCTTTGCCTCTGTGGCCAGCGTTCAGGCCCAGCACGATACCGACTGGGAAATGGTGGTGATCTGCGACGGCGCGCCTGCGCGGACCCAAGACGTGTTGCGGGCGATCTGCGCCTCTGATCCGCGCATTTCCTTTGAGGTTCACCCAAAAGGCGCGCGTCTGGGCGAGGCTTACCGCGATCCGGTCATCCGCCGCTCTGACGCCGCGTTCATCTGCCATCTGGGCGATGATGATCTGTGGCATCAGGATCATCTGGCTACCATGACCGGAATGCTGGACCGGGCCGATATGGCCATGCAGGCGACGCTCGATCAGGGACCGGGCGGCACATGGTCGTGGTCCTTTGCCAATCTGGGGGCAGAACCGTCTCTGACACTGGCCAAACGCCCCGATCCGATCATGCTGACGGCCGGGTTGAACTCTTTCGCCGTGCGGCGCGAGGCCTATCTGTCACTGGCGCGGGGCTGGGCCTCCGGTCCCTCTGGCATGCCCTCTGACGTGCATATGATCCTGGAATATCTGACAACGCCGGGGCTGCGCATCGCCAGCTCCGCGCAGGCGACATTCGCCAAGATCCCCAGCCGGGTCGCGCGCAAAGACTATACACCCGCGCGCCGTCTGGTCGATCTGATGCCCATTCTGGCCCGGATCAACACACCCGGTTTCCTGCACCGCGCCCGGACAGAGGCCGTTCTGGGAAAACCCATGATGCGCGCGCTCGCCTTTGGTGGCACCGCCAGCGCCCCTGACCTTGATCGCGCGTTCATGCGGATCGGAGTGCGGGCCGTTGCCCCGAACGAAGACCCTATTACAGGCATCAATGGCGCATTGATGACCGTACCCCTGACCACATCGCAACGCGATCAATGCGAAATGGCCTGGCTCTTGTTGCGCCTCGACACGGACCCCGAGGCCGCAAAGCGCCTTAAACTTTTGGCAGAGAACGGCCTGGCCTGGCTTTTGACCCCCTATCTCGAGGCCTTTGGCGAATATGACATGGCGCTGTCCCTGCAGGCCACCGACGTGCTGGAACAGAACTCGGAACAGATCGAGATCGCACAGGCCTATCGACTGCGCGTCCTCATTCTGACCGGACAGCTTGCGCAAGCAAAAAGCGCCATCAAAGCGGCGCATTCGAAATTTCCAGATGCAGGTTGGTTGGACCAAATGAAACGCTGGTATGCCCATGCAGTTTCAAAAACAGGATGATCCCAAATCAAAGAGCGCCCGAAGCATTTCTGCTTTGGGCGCTCTTTGTATATTGATTGATCG
>CALGTJ010000079.1 GCA_937901435.1 uncultured Rhodobacter sp.
AGCGCTTCTTCCCCCTCTGATATGGCGGCTTGCCGGTTGATTTCCCAGTCCCCCCAGCCTTGCGCGGCTTTTGCGTGGGTCACCGCACGGCGCCGCCGGTCATGGGCGGCATTGCAGGCGAGGCGATACAGCCAAGTGCTGAACTTGGCCTCGCCGCGAAAACTGGCAAGTTTTGCAGGCAAGGCAAGGCAGATGTCTTGGGTCAGGTCTTCGGCGGCGTCTGGGGTGCCGGTGAGGCGAAAGCACAGAGCGAACAGCCGATCATAGTGCCGCTCAAGAAGACTGGCGAAGGCTTCGCGGTCTCCATGAGCGGCCGCTTGGGCCAGATCCTGATCACCTGTTGTCATACGCATCACATAGAATGTGACGCAGGCGGCAGGTCAATCCTTGGTGTGGTGCAAAGTTTTTTTCAACGCGAGGGTCAAAACGCGAAAATCAATCGGCAAGCATTTCGCTGTCAAAGATATTGATCGCTAACGGCTCTGCGCTTGGGGAAAGCTTTGCCAAGATGGGTGCGATGTGTTGGGCCACGCGGTCATGGACTGAAGGGCCCAAAATCTGGGTCACATGTTGCAGGTCCTGTTGGTTGAAAACCATTCTTTCGCGTCCCTTGCGAATGTCCTCTTGAGTGGCCACCACCTCGATAAATGTGGTTTCGGGTGTGTTCAGCGCGTTCAGCATGGCGCGGTCCACAAATAGCGGCATCCGACAGATTGTCCCACCGGACCCAAGGGAAAACGGCGCATGATCCGCCAACCACAGTAGAATTTTTGGTCCCTCGATATTGCGCAATAGGGCGCGCATCCGGGCGACCCATGCGGTTTGGATTTCCTGGCGCAGTCGATGCAGGCGGTCCGGGTCGGTCTGCCCCAGCTTCGCCAGCATTTCATTGATAAGGGTAAAGGTTGAAAAATCGATCTCTGGATAGATTTCTTTGAACTGCCTGGAGGCACGTAAGAACCTATCGCTATGCCTTTGATCTACCGTGTAAAACCGGTTCGACATATTGGTTGCACCCAGGATTTGGATCACTGTGGCTGTGGCGTTAGAGCAGATCTCAAGCAGGTCGTGCGAGGCGGCATAGCAATCCAACCCGGCATCGATGCAGCCAAGATTGACAGCGGTGACACCTGTGCGCTGCTCGATGAGGTCGGGAAAGGGCGTGGGGATGAACCGCCCAAAGGTCTCGCTGCCGCCAAGAAAGGCGATGTAGTCCCCCCTAAGTTTGCGGGCAGGTCCGCGAAACATGATCTTGGAAGAGCCATAACGGCAGGTCTGGTAGTCAATGCCCTTGCTTTGCGAAATCGTGCCGTCCATACCATCCTGCCCTTAGATCAAACAACGCCGTATTGGCATAAGGGTGGCAGACCAAGGTTATGTATCGCTTAAATTAACCGATAGAATTGCGCGGACATTAAAGAACTGCGGCGCATTCCAGTTGGTTTTCGATGACAATTTTATACATACCGCCTAAACGCCGCCCAAAACCGCTTTAGCGGGGCAGAGGATCACGCAGATCAAGGATGCGAACGTACCATGCAGAGGCCAGCCCTGCGGCGGCCATGAGCAGCATCATGACCATAACCAGCCAGACAGAGTTCTCTTCGGTCAGCAAGGCACCGGGCAAGGCGGTCAGGACCGCGCCCATCCCGACCGTGAGGGCGCCGGACAGGCCAGAGGCGCTGTCGGCCAGTTGCGGGCGCACCGATAAGGCCCCGGCCCGCGCGCTTGGGGTGGTCAGGCCGTTGCCGATCCCGGTACAGATCGCGGCGGCAAAGAACACCAGCGGGTGAAACAAATCCACCGCGTACAGGATCAGCCCCACCAGCAGCCCGACAAAGGCAACGACCCGCCCGGCCATGATCATCCACAGCAGCCCCATGCGGGCCGAATAGCGACCAGACAGAAAACTACCCATGAAAAAGCCGGATGTGATTGTGCCGATGCCAAGCCCCAGCATGGCCGAGGACATGCCAAAGACGCGAGAGGCCACGAAGGGCGCACCAGAGACAAAGATGTAAAATGCGCCAATCCCGCCCGCCATACACATGGAATAGGCCCAGAACCGCCGCGAGCGCAGCAGTTCGGGATAATTGCGCATTTGAGCGGAAAATGTGCTGGCGGCAGAGGTATTGGTCTCTCCAAGATCGGCCCAGATCAACCACAGCAAGCCAGCCCCCGCCACCGCATAAAACCAGAAATTCGCGCGCCATCCCAAAACTTCGTCCAGCGCGCCGCCCAGCATCGGGGCCAGCATCGGCGCAACGGCCATGGCCATGCCCACATAGCCCATCTTGCTGGCGGCCTCGCTGGGTTCGGTCGTGTCACGGATCACGGCCGAGGCAATGGCAGAGCCTGAAATGATCGCACCCTGAAAGATGCGGAACGTCAGGAAAACCCAGATATTCGGGGCCAGCGCACAGACGATCGAGGCAAAGAGGTAGATGACGATGCTGACCAGCAAGACTGGCCGTCGCCCGTAGCGATCAGAAAGCGGGCCAAGGACTACTTGCAGGACAGCTGTGATCGCCAGATACCCAGAGACCGACAGGGTCACGAGGGCATAATCGGCGTCGAATTCCGAGGCGATATGGGGCAGTGACGGCAGGAACATGTTCAGCGACAACACCGAGACCGCCGTCAGAAAGACCAGCGTGGACAGGCGGGGGGGCGAGGTTGCAGCAGAGAACTTTGTGCTACGTTGCGGGTAAATCAGGGCCGGGTGCAATCGGATTATGCATTCGGATTTATCTTTGTGTTTCGGGCGAGCATGGACAGGGGGATGCGGGTGTCTGGCCCCTGTGTTTTCCAATGCGACGCCGACAGTATTCGAAATGCCGCCCTTGCCTCCATGCCCCGTGCTGAGGCGGTGTTTGTCAAAGAAGTTGTCCGCCGATTTCATGCAGCGTCTCTGATTTCG